>JACQYX010000119.1:0-1542 GCA_016207985.1 Ignavibacteriales bacterium
GGTCGAGTTGCAATCAATTTCCATGAAAAGAACAAACGAGAACAAAACAACTTCTTGACTATTGAAGAAGTCAGAGAATAGATCGTAGGGATAGCAGGCGCAGATTTGCGTGTCGCAAAACAGCAAATTGGACCTCCCGTCGGAGCACCTGTTAGCATCGAAATATCCGGTGAAGATTATGCCGAGCTTGCATCTTTAAGTAAAACCATTCGCAGTAAAATAAAAGATATCCGTGGTCTCGTAGATCTGAAAGATGACTATAACACGGGTCGTCCCGAGGTTGAAATCATAATTGATCGTGAGAAAGCAGGATTATTCTGGACCAGCACGAGTCAAATTGCATCGACTGTTCGTGCGGGTATCGCTGGTGTTGAAGCATCGAAATATCGAGTTGGAGAGGATGAGTATAAAATTCGTGTCAGACTAAAAGAAGACCAACGCACATCACCGGCTGATCTGGAAAATCTTCGAGTCAACTTCATGAATCGACGCGGTCAATTACTTTCAATTCCATTGACATCGGTTGCGAAAATAAATAGGACCACAGCGGTGACCGATATCCGGCGTAAAGACTTGAAACGTGTAATTACGGTTTCTGGTGATGTCGAAGGTAGAGTGCAATCTGAAGTAATCAATGAGATTAAGGTTCGTCTTGCCGGATTCAATCTCCCATCAGGATACAACATCAAGCTGACCGGATCGCAGGAAGAACAACAAAAAGCGGCAGACTTTTTAGGCAATGCGTTCATCATCACTCTGCTCCTTGTTTTCTTAATCATGGTAGCGGAATTTAACTCGCTAAAGGTTCCATTCGTTATTATGCTCTCACTTATTCTTTCGCTGATAGGTGTTATGTTGGGTTTATTGATCACTCGGACGCCTGCAAGTGTAATTATGACTGGTGTAGGAACCGTGGCGCTTGCCGGACTTGTCGTTCGTAACGGAATTGTGCTCCTCGATTTTGTGAAGCAAAAATATCGTGCCGGTGAGATGAAGCTCGATGATGCATTGCTCGAAGCCGGTAGAATTCGTTTACGTCCCGTTTTGCTCACTGCAGGAGCAGCAGTCCTCGCGGTTTTACCGATGGCAACAGGGATTGACTTCGATTGGCGTGAATTCCATTTTGTTTTAGGGGCAGAGAGCGCCGGTTTCTGGCGACCGTTGGCGGTTGCAATCATTTTCGGTCTGACGATTTCAACATTTTTAACATTAGTCATTGTACCGACGGCATATTCGCTTTTAGATGAATGGATGGAAAAGATCAAGACAAGGATTTCTAATCATTTTAAGAGAGAAGAAAAAATATCGACCTGAGAACTCAGTTTAATTCATACATTCGATGGTATGCCATAACAATTTATAGTCTTTGATTTTAATCCGCCAGAGGCGGACGAGGGTCTAATTCCCCGCCCCTTGGGGCGAATAAATAAATAAAATGTATTTGATACCCCGCTGCCCCGCCTGCCAAAGTCCGCCATAGTGGACGGCGGGCAGGTTGCGGCGGGGTAGTTCATTTTGTTAAAGTGATTGTGTTTGCCTTGA
>JACQYX010000119.1:1599-7633 GCA_016207985.1 Ignavibacteriales bacterium
ATTATTAGTTAAGGATGAACATCATGAAAAAACTATTCTTCATATCGTTAATGATTCTTGTGGTAGTTTTAGAATCTGCAGGGCAGACCAAATTTGGGAGCGATGTATTTAAAACTTCCGCTGGGAAATTGACGATAACTTTTATCGGGCATGGAACGCTGATGTTCGAGCTAAAAGGTAAAATCATTCATGTCGATCCGTGGACCGATCTCACCGATTACACAAAGATGCCCAAAGCGGATATCATACTGATTACCCATCATCATCAGGATCACCTCGACGCGAATGCAATTACGGCTCTATCGAAAGAAGGGACACAAATTATTCTTACCGGTGCTGCCTTCGATGTGTTGAAGAAGGGCAGCGTGATGAAAAACGGTGACAAGAAGGTTATTGGCGGAATTGAAATCGAAGCCGTGCCTGCTTACAATACGACCGAAGGTCGGGATAAATATCACCCGAAAGGCAGAGATAACGGATACATTCTTACGATTGGTACGAAGAGAATTTATATCGCCGGCGATACGGAAAATATTCCTGAGATGGCAGCTATAAAAAATATCGACATAGCTTTCCTACCGATGAACCAGCCGTATACGATGCTTCCTGAGCAGGTTGCGAATGCTGCCAATAAAATTAAACCTAAGATATTATACCCATATCACTACGGCGACACTAATGTCTCGAAATTGAAAACACTATTGGCAAAGAACCGTGATATTGAACTTCGGATCAGGGCGTTGAAGTAATCATTTTATAAATGAAAGACACACGATGTTACTGAAGCGAAAGATATCAAGCATTTATACACGTAGAAACTGAGAGGAATGTCGGACATCTGCTAACATATAGCTACCTTCCCAGTACTTGCTTGATTGTATTTAGAAGATCGGGGCGCATGAACGGTTTTCCGATGAAGTCATCCGCACCCAGCATTTTCGATTCAACGGCAAGTTTCAATTCCGAATATGCAGTCAGCATAATTACTTTTGTGGGGAGTGAATTCTCTCTGATAAATTTCAACACACCAAAGCCGGAAACGTTGGGCATTATAATGTCTAATAAGGCGAGGTTAAATCTATCGTTCTGAAGAAGAGCTATTGCCTCAGCTCCATCGGATGCGGTTGAAATATTATATCCTTCCTCAGAAAGCATGTCCTTCAGAAGAAATCTTATTGCATCATCGTCGTCCACTATAAGAATATGAACTTTAGTGTGTTCATGATCCACATTCACATTTTCGTTCGGTTGATTGTTGGTTATCAGGATTTCTTCAGGTGATTTTTTTTCAGAACAAGTAAAACTCCCACCCCTTTCTATCGGTGTTGTTAGATGTTGAATGAGAGAGATTATTTCTGTTATGGGAGATGCTTTGCTTAGGAAAGCGCTGTTCCTGAGAGATTTTATCGAACCTAACGTATCTTCATCTCCATAAGCAGAGATGAAGAGGAAAGGAATATCCTCATAGGCTGGAATTTCTCTTGTTGCCTTACAAAAATTAATTCCATCCATTCTATGCATGTGAAGATCTGATATAATAAGATCAACCTTATTGTTTGAAATGCCCTTTAAACCATCCACGCCGTCTTCAGCGAGAAAGATTATAAAGCCTTTGTTCTCAAGAAAATCTTTTACAAGAGTCCGAAAAGAAAACTCATCGTCTACGAGAAGTATATTCATTGTGTCGTTTTAATGGTATATTCAATATGTCTGATCTAATAAATAGAAAAATTTTACGTCAGAAAAAAATAAAATACAAGTACTATTTTTCTTGGTTGGTATTTAATTCTAATAAAGCAGTATGGAATGTTCATTTTTTAAGATTATCTAAGTTTATACCTCAAACGTAGTACGCCATTCGCATGTTGAGTCGAGATGATTTGAAATTCTCCAATTTCCTTGGTTGAGGAAACGTGAGAGCCGCTGCACGGACAAGCATCATAATTGCCTATCCGAATAATTCTGATTCGAGATTCAGTTTTATTGGGCAGCTTGCTGAGATTGAATTCTTTTTCTGCTTCATTTCGAAGAAGGAATTCTTCGCTAACCTTCAGGTCAGTCTTGATTACCTCGTTTACCTTCCGCTCGATCTCTGCAATCTCTTCATTCGAGAGGTTTAGTTCAAAGCGATAGTCGATACGTGACTTTTTCTTCTCGATATGTGCATTGATGCATCTGCCGCAATTAAACATGCGATCCATCGTTTGGTTGAGGATGTGCTCGGCTGAATGCATCGGTGGATCGTATTCTTTTGACATTATAAACTATGAGTCGTTAGTTATGACGACAGGAACAATGCATATTATTCTTCGCCTTCTCGAAACACTCTTTACCTTCCCGTAAAGAAAAATATGCGAGTCCAAGCGTCCCGATTGCATCTATGTACGGAATCTTTGTCAATTCGTATATCACACTTGCGGTGAGTAAGACGATGGACATATAAACGCAAACCCTTGTGCACTCTGCATCGGCGAGTATCGCATCAGAGTTTAAAGCTTTACCTGTTCGTCTCTTCCAATAAATCAAAGCCCACATCACGACGATCGAAATCACCGAGATTATGACTCCCCAGAATGTCGATTCCGGTTTGTGTCCGATATATATGTTGTAAATACCGGTCGTTACAAGTCCAGTAACAAGAATATAAAATGCCACACCGGTGATTCGTAATGCAGATCGTTCGAAATTATCTTTGCATGCGGTTGGTTCACGCTGTACGCGTATAACCATGTGTGCAATCCCCAGTCCGGACAACGCTTCAATAAAACTATCCACACCGAAACCGAAAAGTGTAAAACTTTCATCCTGATAACCGAAGTATATTGAGACAAGTCCCTCGATTACATTGTAGACGATTGTAAAGATCGCCAAACTCAGAGCGATTTTGTAAAGTCGTTTTTCTGTTTGTGGTGTTGAAATCCGGTTCATATCCGAATAACGAATTTATAAGGTTTATGGTTCGATTGGATTGCTAACAGATTAATAATCACTTCAGGCGTATCGTTTATAATATTCCACCACTTCTTTATTGTGTTTCAACTTCAATTCTCTCTTCCCAATACAATTAGGGCGCGAAGGAACTTGAAACCGACGATAAAATCATCCGACTCGATCTGGACAGCTCTCGCATCGATTCTCTTCACGTTAGGCAGGAGCATCGCCATATCTGCCTGTGAGCTTCGGAGATATGTCAGCTCGAACCGATACGGTGGATTCAATTTATACGGCTTAATCTGTTTATACTTTAATAAGGCATCCTTCACCTGTTGACGTATAATCTGATGCGACTTTTGGAGTGAAAGTGTTTTTGCCGCATATCTTCCAATACCATCTTTAACTGCAACGGTTGAAATCTTTTCGCCCAAGATTTCCCTCGCTTGCTCGCAAACCGCTTTATCACCTGCGATAAGAACAACAGGGACATTAAAGCACCCAGCAACTAATGCATTTATACCAAGCTCAGGCATTTCAATACCGTTAATTTTTATCGAATAAACTGTCGAGCTTGAAATTGTATGGTCAAGCACTCCATCTTTCGTTCCCGCTTTTGCATGATAACCGAGGAAGATAGCAGCATCGATGTTTTCATCGATTCCTTGCATCATGCTTAATGGCTTGGGCGAGCCGGTGATAAGTGTTGCAGAAGAATCGAGGTCGCTTATGAGAATATTTCTCATGTCACCGTGCGAGTCGTTCACGATGATTTCTTTTGCACCTGCATCTAATGCCCCGCGCACTGCTGCGTTGACATCTTCCGTCATCCATTTGCGGGCGATGTTATAATCACCACCTGTCCCGCTAACTTGATCTCCGTGGACAATGCCGGTGATACCTTCCATATCGACAGAGATAAACACTCTGAGAGATTGGGTATAGGATGCACTGACCACCCAAAATGATATAAGCAGTAAAGTTGCGGCTCGTATGTATTTTTTTTGATCCATAAATGTTTCCTCCATGTTTATTTTTTAAAAAAATATTTTTATTGATGTTGTTAAGGGATAATATGTCCTTCTCGGCTAAGTAACATTCCAAGTCCCTACGCTAACGCTGCGGTTATGATTCCAACGGCAGTCATCTCGTCTCCGCTCTTGATTCAACTTTTGCCTGATATACTTCATTTTCAGATTTGTGGACGGTGTCTACTCGACCGCTTTAAATTCATCAAGAAGAGACTGGATTAATTCTTTAACAGAAGTAATACGAGTCGCTTTGAATGCGTTTACCCCTGCGAAAGCATACCCTTTCTCGAAGTTTCCTTTAAGAGCATTTATCAAAGCGGTGATAATGCAATATGGACTGCTGGATATTTCGCAAGTCTTGATACATTGAAACGGACATTGTAACGGCTGTTTCTTACCTTGCTTTACTTTCTCGAGAAAATTGCTCATGATCGCGCGACCTGGCATTCCAACCGGACTATTAATGATTTCGATATCCTCGCTTTTTGCATCTATATAAGTTTGTTTAAACGCATCGGAGGCATCGCATTCATCTGTAGTTACAAAGCGTGTTCCCATCTGCACACCCGATGCGCCAAGCTGCATTATGTCGTAAATATCTTTTCCTGTATAAATACCACCGGCTGCAATTACCGGGATCGGTTTATTGTATGCATCTTCGATTTGTTTAACTTCGTGGACAACTTCAGGTATCAATTTTTCGAGCGTGTAGTTAGCGTCTTCGATCTGCTCGGGTTTAAAACCGAGGTGCCCGCCTGCTTTTGGACCTTCAACCACAATAGCATCGGGCAGATAATTATAATTCTTTTTCCATTTCTCACATATAATTTTTGCCGCTCGTGCCGATGAGACAATTGGGACTAATTTCGTTGTGCTGTCTTTTTTTAGAAATCCAGGCAAGTTAAGTGGGAGTCCAGCTCCGGAAAAAATAATATCCGCCTTTTCTGCGATAGCAGTTTTTACCATATCGGCAAAGTTCGACATTGCGACCATAATATTTACACCAACAACACCGTAAGTTTTTTCGCGGGCTTTACGGAGTTCCTCTCGGAGCCCGTGTATGTTTGCCTCTAAAAAATCTTTGGAAGATTCTTTGTACAAAAGTCCCAAACCCGCGCTTGAGATAACACCGACACCGCCTTCGTTAGCTACTGCTGCTGCCAAACCTGAAAGTGATATTCCGACTCCCATGCCACCCTGTATAAGAGGAATAGGTATATTTAAATTGCCAATTTGTAATGATTTCATTCGTTTTAATATTTTCCTTCTTTACAAGATAGTCAAAATCGGGTAGAATAAATAATTAAAGTTGATACATTGCTGATATCGTGATAACTTTATTGCCGCCTCGATTATTGAACAGGAATTTCTTCAGGGTGATGTTGAGTTATAAAGTTACACATCGCAGCCGCACTGCTTTTTGTATAGGAGGATTAGTATTTGATCGGGATATCCTTTGGCGGAACTCTTATCTAATCGGCTATGATCACGATATAATATTTTTGGCAGAAAATCCCAGATGCGTATACTCTGATTCTTGGCGTTCTTTTGAATGCTATTACATCACGGAAGAATATGTCCCGCTGGGCTTAACAGCACTCCAAGTCCGTACGCTAACGCAGCGGTGATGATTCCAACAGCAGTCATCTCGGCGCCGCTCTTCAACCAACCTCGTCCTGTTACAATTGTTTTTAAAACACCGATGGCAAAATGGGCTAACGTGCTGATTATTAAACTTGCCGCCACAGCAGTCGTACCGCTTGTGAAGAAAAACGGTATCACCGGTATCATCCCACCAATAGCAGTTGATATGCCGGCAGAAAATGCTTCACGCACAGGATTTGGGAAAGTAGCCTCCGATAAACCAAGTTCTTCGCTTGCGAGTATTTTCAGCATGTGTTCTGGCTGCTCGATTAATTTCTTGGATAATTTTTCAGATTCTTCCTGACTGAATCCTTTGAGCTGGTAGAATAGCGAGAGTTCTTCAAGTTCTTGATCGGGATTTTCTTCGATTTCTTTTCGTTCTCGTTCAATTTCTGCTTGATAAACTTCTTTTTCAGATTTGCGTGCAA
>JACQYX010000280.1 GCA_016207985.1 Ignavibacteriales bacterium
ACCGGATTTCACTAAATCGATGGGTTGAAATTTGTTCAACCGCACCGGCACGGATTTTTGGCATGTATCCAACTAAAGGTACTATTGCCGTTGGTAGTGATGCCGACGTAGTCATCTGGGACCCCAAGGATGCACATATTATTTCTTCAAAGTCGCACCATATGAGGGTTGATTATTCAATGTACGAAGGTTGCAAGGTGAAAGGGAATGCTGAAATGGTTATTTCACGTGGTGAGATTATAATAGCGAATAAGCAATGGCTGGGAAAGGTAGGTCGAGGACGGTTCATCAAACGTTATCCAACCAGGGAAAATCTAAAGATGGTTCCAAATTTATAATTTCAAGGGAAAAGAACTACCGCCTTAAATTTTTTTTATAAAACTTATAATTAGTTCAGTAATTCTTACCTTTCAATTCCTCTCTCGACTTTGAACGCATCATATACTGCCGACTGCACTGTCGATTCGACTGGTGAGACTACGATATCATATGCATCGGGCTGGTAAAATCATATGATTATCATGCACTAACAAAAACCAGTGTGTGCTTGAACTTTTTTTCTATAAGTGTATATAGCCAGATATTTCAGATGTCTGACTTTTTTATTTCTTGAAACCTAAAAATAATTCTTCTCTCGGTATTTATTTCCATGCAACAAGTAATTATTACGTCCTATCTGATTTGGTATTTTAAATCGTGTTCATTTATCTGAAATTTAAATCATTTTCAAGGCATTTTTCAATTCAAGGTATCGCTGAAACTTGGCATAAGTCTTGCCAAAACTGTAGAATGAATTTACTAAGAACTATTAATAATAAACACCTTATAAAAACTGAAAAAATCGTATGGGGCAACAACAGCTACTTCTTTTAATACTAGGTGTAATAATCGTGGGACTGGCAATCGCAGTAGGAATTTCTTTATTCGGTGCAGGAAGCACAGAAGCAAATAAAGATGGTGTAACCTCGAGTTTGGTAAATATTGCGGCCGATGCACACCAATTCAAGTTACGCCCCAAAGTATTGGGAGGTGGAAGACCATCGTATGCGAATTACGCACTCCCGGTCAAGCTACAATCGGATGATAATGGTACTTATGAAATTGTTGGTACACCGAGTGATAACCAACTGACGGTAAGGGGTACATCATCGTTGAATAGTTCCTGGAATGCGTTATGTGTAATTGATAGCAACGGATTTACATTAGTCAGCTATAATGGCTGGTAATATATTTATTTATAATTATAATAATTCATTATTTTCACAAACAACAACATAAAGGGTTAAAATTATGGGTCAGCAACAACTTTTACTTATCATATTGGGCGTTATCATTGTCGGTATCGCTATTGCAGTCGGTATCTCACAGTTCGGTGCACATAGCACACAGGCAAATAAAGACGGTGTAACGTCGAGCTTGGTGAATATATCTGCCAATGCATATCAATATAAGATTCGTCCGATAAGCATGGGCGGTGGCGGCGGATCATATGTTAATTATGTAGTACCTACAAAGATGACATCAGACGATAATGGAACGTATGCAAGACAGCTGGAACAGCAACGACAATAGTATTCCGAGGTACATCATCACTGAACGCATCATATACTGCGGACTGCACTGTCGATTCGACTGGAAAGACTACATTATCATTTGCGTCGGGATGGTAAATGAGTGTGAAATCTTCAAACACTGAATTATTTTTTAAGCGTTTGAAGACTTACTCATAGTATGCTTTGCCAGGAGCAAGGGTATTGAGTGAAATCCCATGTTTCTGGCAAAGTTTTTTTATCTAATATCGAATTGTAATACCGGATGTTGTGATAAGAAGAATTTGTTTTTTAAAATCTCAAAATATACATTGAATGTAAGTAACCATAGGACTCCTGATATTGCTGAATCGATTTATGGTTGTTTATCATTAAAACGGAAAAATTGACTTGAGAACATTACGGGTTTATTAATAGGAATGGAGTAATTCTATGCCTGAATTTCGCATCGAGGGGATTTCTACTTCAGGAAAAGCTGTTCAAGGTGTAATCGAAGCTGAAAATCCGAGAGTTGCTAAACATAAAGCTCAACAAATGGCAGCTCAGAGGAAATTTAAATTACTAAGAGTTTTACCACGGGCTACATTTTTATACAAAGTGCAACGTGGCGGCGAAAAACCCATCGTGGGAGAACAAAAGGCATTTACAAAGGAAGAAGTTCAAGATGCTCTTTCTAAAATGGGTTTCCGAGTCACCAATGTTCGGAAAAAAACAATCGACCTTAAGCTAAAACCACCCAATGCGGAAATAGTGACTTTCGTAAGGGTAAGTGCAGATTTAATCCGACAGAAGCTCCCTTATAATGAAATCTTACAATTGATGGTAAATGATATTGAAAACAAAACACTCCGAGATGCCATCCGAGAAATTAATAATGAATTGAAACAGGGTAGAGATAGCGAAAAAGTTTTTGTGAAACAGGAAGGCGTCTTAGGAAGATTTGCCGCTCACATGCTCGGCCTGGCATCTAAGAGTGGAAACATGGCGGAGATTTATGACAGCACGGCTAAATTCCTCGAGCGTCAAGCTGAATTTCGAAAGAATCTTAAAAGCGCCCTCATCATGCCGATTGTTACTCTAATAGCGCTCTTTGGTGCATGTGTTTATTATGTCGGATTCATTTTCCCTGATATGGCTGAAGTTTTTGTTCGGTTAAAGGTTGACATGAGACAGTTTCCGATGACCTACGCTTCATTGCAGTTAAGCTATTTCTTACAAGACAATTTTTTATTTTTGTTAATCATTACATTGATACCGGTCATCTTCGCCACTCGATTTTTTACAACCGAACGTGGACGTTTCATCAGAGATAAATATATCTGGCGCATTCCGGTAGTTGGATCGTTATTACATAAAACCGCAATCGAGATTTTTTGTCGTGTTTTTTATGCATTGTACAGCGGTGCCGGAGAAAATATTGATGTTATCAAAATGGCAGCGGAAGCATGTGGTAACAAGTACATGGAGCATCAGATAAAAACGATAGCAATCCCCATGATGGTCGAACGTGGTGCCGGTATTACTGAAGCATTTGAAGCAAGCGGTGTGTTTACTAAAACTGCCATTTCCCGGTTTCATTCAGGGGCTGAAACGGGTACAGTGAAACATACAGCGTTACAACTTGCAGAATATTATGAGAAAGAAACTAATTACAAGATGCGCAACGCGATCGATTTTATCCAGCTCTGGGTGAATATGATAATCATGATCGTGTTGACGCTGTTAACTTTAGTTTCATCAGAGACAGCCACATTCCACCCAAGTACTGCACCGGGTGGTCATTAATGTGTTTCATTTAAGAAAATCGGTGTTTTGGAGTTTTTACCATGGCAGATATTGACATAACTGATAAAATCGGATATACGTTATTAAAAAAAGGAATCATCGACTACGAGACTCTCGAAAAATCTCTTCATATTCGAGAAAGTGAAGACAAAAAGAATAGACGGAATCTTGGCCAGATTCTAGTAACGGATTTCCACGTCGATCATGACCTCGTATTTCGAGAGGTCGCGAATCTGTACGCTTTCAGGGAGATTTATTTGAGTGATGAAGTGGTCGATAACGCTCGAATCGATTTTATACGCAAATATGTTGATGCACTACCGGAGAATTATCGCGATCTACTTATTCAAACAAAATTGCTGCCCCTCCGTTTCGATGAGAAACAACAG
>JACQYX010000281.1 GCA_016207985.1 Ignavibacteriales bacterium
GAAATGAAGAAGCGAGTGATTGAATTGGAACCGGGAAAAGAGATTATACTATAACTGATTAGGATTCTCGAAAAAGTCGCAAATTGGATCAACTATCATAAGGGATTTTATGAACCTCATCAAATCAATATTCATATTAGCATTATTATTTTTAAACACATCAGTTGCGCAACCGCTTAAATATCCGGTTACCAAGAAGGTAAATCAGATAGATACTTATTTTGCTGTTCAAGTAGCGGATCCCTATCGGTGGCTTGAAAATGATACATCGCAGGAAGTTGGAGATTGGGTTCAGGCTCAGAATAAGGTAACGTTCAGTTACCTGGAAAAAATTCCATTCCGTCAACAGATCAAAGATCAACTTACTAAACTGTGGAATTATCCGAAATATTCAGCACCATTCCGGGAAGGGAAGAATTATTTCTTTTATAAAAACGATGGGATCCAAAATCAACACGTACTTTATGTTCAAAAAAGTCTGGATAGTGAACCTGAAGTCTTTCTCGATCCGAATAAATTCTCGGAAGATGGTACAATAGCACTTGCCGGGATTTCTTTTTCATCGGACGGAAAATACTGTGCCTACAACATCTCACGCAGCGGATCTGATTGGAGAGAGATATATGTCATTGATGTCGAAACGAGACAAAAACTTGAAGACAAGATAGAATGGGTGAAGTTCTCCAGTGCATCCTGGTACAAAAATGGTTTTTATTACAGCCGGTATGAAACACCGATTGATACATCGAAAGCATTGACGACAAAAAATGAATTCCAAAAAGTCTATTACCACACGCTTCGGACAAAACAATATCAAGATGTACTCATCTACGAAGACTTAGATCATCCACTGCGGTTTCACGACATTGGTGTTACCGAGGATGAACGTTTTATTTTATTATTTTCTTCCGAATCTGGTTCAAAGGGGAATACTTTATATTTCCGAGATATGCAAAATCAACAAAAAGATTTTACTGCGATTGCAACAACCTTCGACGATAAATTTTACGCTATTGACAATGTTAATGACTATCTGATTATAATTACAGACAGGGATGCCCCAAACAGTAAGGTAATTATGATTGATACAAAAAATCCTGAAGAAAAGAATTGGAAAGAAGTCATTCCAGAAAAGCCCGAAGTCCTAAGTAGCATTTCATCGGTTGGAGGAAAATTGTTCGTGACTTACATGAAAGATGTAACTCCTCATGTGTATGTGTACAATATTGATGGTCAACTTGAAAACGAGGTTCAGTTACCGATTTTAGGAATGGCAAGCGGATTTGGCGGTAAGAAGGAAGATACATTTGTTTTCTTTTCGATAACATCTTTTACAACTCCGGCGACGATTTTCCGATATGATATTCCAACAAGGCAAATTACATTATTTCGTAAACCTGAGATAGATTTTCCGTCTGACAATTACATTACCAAGCAAGTGTTTTACTACAGTAAGGATGGAACGCGTATCCCAATGTTCATCACTCATCGAAAAGATATAAAATTGGACGGAACAAATCCTACACTACTCTATGGTTACGGCGGATTCAATGCAAACATGACCCCTAACTTTGGTGTTGGTAGGTTGATCTGGCTTGAACAGGGTGGAGTATATGCTGTGGCTAATTTACGAGGTGGTAGTGAGTATGGCGAGAATTGGCATCAGGATGGTACGAAATTGAAAAAGCAAAATGTCTTCGATGATTTTATTGCCGCCGCAGAATATCTTGTTAACGAGAAATATACAGATCCTCAAAGACTTGCGATTCAAAGTACATCTAATGGCGGCTTGTTGATAGGTGCTGTAATAAATCAGCGTCCCGAACTTTTCAAGGTTGCGTTACCTGCTGTTGGTGTAATGGATATGCTTCGCTTTCACAAGTTTACAATTGGATGGGCTTGGATAGAAGATTATGGATCGAGTGACGATTCTGTGAATTTCAGAAACCTTTATGCTTATTCACCATTGCACAACATCCGAGCAAATATAAATTATCCTGCAGTACTTGTTACAACCGCCGATCATGATGACAGAGTAGTACCAGCTCACTCATTCAAATATATATCGGCGATACAAGAGAAGTACAAAGGTGAGAATCCAACGTTGATACGAATAGAGACGAAAGCAGGTCATGGCGGTGGCAAACCGACTACGAAGATTATCGAAGAAAGTGCGGATGTTTATTCATTTTTATTTTATAACTTGGGTGTTTACCCCAAGTATTAAACTAATCAGATATGTCCTATAAGGAGGGAACGGGATGATGATTTATTGATCTTCAACATCTGTTGGTCCGATTGGCTCTGTTGGTTCGGCGATAAATAATCTAGAACATTGATCACCTTTGAATCGTTTGACTTTCTTACATACTTCGTGATGTTTTCGGATTACCTCGAGATTTTTGGCATCTTCCGAGAAACAAAAATCTTCCAATTTATCTCCGCATTCCGTACAATAGATCGGTTTATCTTGAATTGATTCGTGAGAAGTTGGTATCGGTTTCTTCATAATTTGTTTATACTACTGGTGATAATAATAAAACAATTCAAATATATAAAAATGTTCCATCAAAAGCATTTGTTTAGAAATTTGTAACGGAGTATTTCCATGAAAAGACTTTAACTTTTAATCCTAATTCTTGTTTGCTCAATAGTCGATGCCCAAGAAGTTCGACCGATACGTGACGATATCGGCTATTGCTGGTCGATTGAGCAGATGGACATATCAGTAAAATATCTCCAGGGAGTCGAAACAAAAGTTGTCGAATCAGATATAATTGCAGGTATTTCACCACATGACGATTATTTGTATGCGGCAAGAGTTTATTATCCGTTATTTAAGACGTTAAAAGCAAAAGAAGCGGTAATTTTTGGAGTAACACATGGAACGGTCAGGAAGGAGATCGGAGATCCACAGAATATATTATTACTTGATGAGTTTAAAGCGTGGAAAGGACTGAGGCAGAATATTGAGATATCTCAGCTTCGTGAGTTTATCAAAGATAGACTCGATACATCGTACTTTAAGGTAAACAACAAAGCACATGAACTTGAGCATTCAATCGAAGGGCTGCTCCCATTCTTGCAATACTTCAATCCCAATATTAAAATCACTCCCATCATGGTAACAGCGATGCCGTTCAAAAGGATGGAGGAGATTTCAGAAAAGTTAGCAGCTATTATTGCTGATTATATCAAAGTAAATAAAATGCTACTTGTAAAAGATATTATCTTCTTGATGTCATCAGATGCAAATCATTATGGGAAGGACTTTAACAACATTCCTTTTGGTGAAGATTCTACTGCCCACTCGAGGGCGACTGAGCAGGATATACGAATTGCTACCAATTATCTTTCTGGTATTGTTAGCCCAAAGAAGATCATAGAGTTCACGAGTGAGATGAAGAATGTTGTTTGGTGCGGGAAGTTTTCTATACCTTTCGGTTTATTGACTGCAAATAAAGTCGTAGAACTAGTAGAGAGCAAAAACCTTGAAGGACAAATCCTCCGATATTCGGATACATTTACTGAGGGTGTGCTCCCAATTAAAGGAACTGAGATGGGAACGACTGCACCATTTTCGTTAAGGCATTGGTGTGGATTTCTGAGTGCAGCGTATTATGCTCGGTGATTTGCAAACCTCCGATTTTTTCGAAGTTTTAGACATGATAGACGCGGGTGGTTACGATCTGTAGGACGAACTTCAGTTCGTGAAGGCAAAACCGGTTCAGCTACGGCAAACTTATAAAACCTCCGATTTCTGACTGAGCTTAAACGGGATAGAAATCGGAGGTTTATCTCAGAACAGGATTCTATATCTTGAATCGCTTAAGTCGTAGAGAATTACTTACAACAGAGACCGAACTCAGTGCCATCGCCCCTGCAGCAAGCATCGGATCGAGATATCCGAAAGCGGCGAGAGGTATTAAGATAATGTTATAGATAAATGCCCAAAAAAGATTCTGGCGTATAGTCTTCATCGTACGCTTTGAAAGTTCTATCGCAGTATTGACACTTCGCAAATCTCCCTTCACAAGAATTATATCACCGGTTTCACTTGCAATATCGGTACCGGTTCCCATTGCTATACCGAGATCAGCTTGAGCGAGGGCGGGTGCATCGTTAATTCCATCACCAACCATCGCAACGACTTTCTCTTCAGATTGGAGCTTTTTAATTGCCTCTGCTTTTTGATTTGGGAGCAACTCAGCGATGATATTTTCGATTCCTGCTTGTTTTCCAATGATAGAAGCAGTTCGTTCGTTGTCACCTGTGATCATTGTAATGTTCAATCCCATTTGCAATATTTGAGGTTTCCGACCTTAACCTGTTTACCTTGGACAAACCCTTTTATACCTTGTCCAGAGGTTGATTCGAATTCTAGAACCGATTCTGTATCGATTTCCTTAGACCGTGCATATTGAACAATTGCCTGGGCAAGAGGATGCTCGGAGTGTTTTTCAATGGAGGCAGCGTAATGAAGTACTTCCTTTTCGGTGAAGTGCTGAATAGGGTGGATCTCATTGACAGTCGGTTTACCAACTGTAATGGTTCCAGTTTTATCCAAAACAATCGTATCAATTTTATGTGCTGCTTCAAGCACCCGTGCGTTCTTAATAATAATTCCATGCTCCGCACCTTTTCCTGTACCAACCATAATCGCTGTTGGTGTCGCTAATCCAAGCGCACATGGACAAGCAACAATCAAGACCGCTATCGCACCGAATATTGCATGTATAAGTCCAGCATCAGGATTGATAAACATCCATCCGATAAAAGAGAAAATAGCGATTGCTATGACCGATGGAACGAATATCGAAGCAACTTTATCAGCGAGTAGTTGGATTGGTGCTTTCGAAGCTTGGGCTTCTTCCACCATCCTGACGATCTGGGAGAAGAGAGTATCCTTTCCAATCTTCTTTGCTTGAAATGTGAAACTCCCTGTTTGATTTATAGTTGCACCGATTACTTCACTTCCAATCCGCTTCTCGACCGGGATGCTTTCACCTGTAATCATTGATTCATCGACGAATGAGAATCCTTCAATAACGGTACCATCAACCGGTATTTTTTCTCCTGGTTTTACTCGTAGTACGTCACCAACCATTACATTCTTTATGGAAATATCCATTTCATTGCCATTTCGGATCAGGTGTGCAGTTTTAGCTTGAAGATGGAAAAGTTTTTTAAGCGACTCGGATGCTTTACCTTTCGCTTTTACTTCGAGCATTCTACCTAACAAGATAAGTGTTATGATAACGGCAGTCGTGTCGTAATAAGTTAAGGGATACTCTCCAATCGATGTAAATATCTCTGGAAAGAAAGTCGCTATCGCACTGAAAACAAAAGCGATAGTTGTGCCGACTGCAACTAATGTATTCATATCGGCGGTGAAATGTTTCAGCATCTTCCAGCAGCCGACCAAGAATCTTCTGCCCGACCATATCAGCACTGGAGCCGTAAGAACAAATAGCAAATAGTTCATCCAGAAGTACGAATGAGCGAAGAACATATTCAAGATTGAGATCGGCACCGTTAAGATAGCGCTTAGGATAAAATCCCTTTTCAATTCCTCATATTCTTTTTGCTCAAGATTTTCTTTTACGTCTTCGAGGTTATCTTCTTCTGTCGTAAGAACTTGATAGCCAATTTCTTCAATTGATTTCTTGATGCTTTCAATTGAAATCTTAGAATCGTCGAATGCTATTGTTGCCGTTTCGGTTGCGAGATTGACCGAGGCCGAACCAACACCGTCTAACTTCGATAGATTTGTTTGAATACGATTGACACAGCTTGCACAGTGCATCCCTTGGAT
>JACQYX010000120.1 GCA_016207985.1 Ignavibacteriales bacterium
AATCCGATTAAGATTGACGGGATATTATCCGAGCAAGAATGGCAGCGTCCCGGAATCACTGACTTCACACAGAAAGATCCGATAGAAGGTGCACAACCTACCTTCAAAACCGAAGTGTGGATTGTATATGATGACGAAGCAATCTATGTAGCCGGGAAAATGTACGACGACCATCCTGATTCTATAGTAAGTCGAGTTGGGAGGCGGGATGCCGAACTAAATTCCGACTGGTTCGCAATCGCATTCGATTCGTATCACGATCGGAGAACCGGATTCTTCTTTGGAGTTTACCCGAGTGGCTCCGTCCTCGATGGAATATTATACAATGATTCATGGGATGATGATTCGTGGGATGGTGTATGGGATGTCGCTACACAGATCGATGATAAAGGCTGGACAGCCGAGTTTCGGATTCCTTATTCACAATTACGATTCGCTGAGCAGAACGAATATATCTGGGGTGTTAATATCGCTAGAATGATCGAGAGAAATAAAGAAGAAGTTTGGTATGTAATGATCCCGAAAAAGGAAAGTGGCTTCGTATCTCACTTTGCCGATCTGATCGGCATCAAGAACATTCACCCACCATCGAGAATTGAAATTTTGCCGTATGTAGTATCGAGTCTTGAATTGACCAATCAATATGAAGAAGGTGATCCATTCAACGATGGAAGTAAATTTACAGGAAACGCAGGCGCCGATGTTAAGATCGGATTGGGCAGCAATCTGACACTTAACGCAACTATAAATCCCGACTTTGGTCAGGTAGAAGTTGATCCTGCTGTCGTGAACCTTAGTCAGTATGAGACCTTCTTTGATGAGAAACGACCTTTCTTTGTTGATGGATCGAATTATTTTAATTTCGGTTATGGAGGTGCCAACAACAATTACGGATTCAACTGGGGAAGTCCCGATTTCTTTTACAGTCGACGTATTGGAAGACCACCCCAAGGCGAAACACAACATGACGGATTTATTGATTGCCCCGATGCGACAACAATTCTCGCAGCGACAAAACTCACAGGTAAATTAATCGATGGATGGTCGTTGGGGATGCTGCATGCTTTCACACAAAGAGAGATTGCGGAAGTCGAAGATGATGAGGGTATAAGATATTCTGAAGTCGTTGAGCCATTCACATCGTATAATATAATCCGAAGTCTTCGGGAATTCAACAAAGGTCGCCAGGCACTCGGGATCATCGGCACTGCGGTTGTTCGAGATATGAATCGTCCGTATCTTCACGATTATTTTAATCAACCTTCGTACGCACTCGGTATAGACGGATGGACGAACCTCGATACCAACCGTAATTATGTTATCACGGGATGGCTTGCTGCAAGTCGCATTGAAGGCTCTCATCAACGAATGATTGACGTACAGGAATCATATCTCCACTACTTCCAGCGGCCCGATCAGGATTACGTCAAGGTCGACTCAAATGCATCGCATCTATCGGGTTATGCGGGAAGAATTGCCATCAAAAAAGAAAAAGGAAATGTTATTTTCAATACGGCTTTTGGTTTCATCACACCAGAATTCGATGTCAATGATCTCGGATTTCAGTCCCGCACAAATATTCTCAACGCTCATCTCGTCCTCGGGTATCGTTGGTTAGAACCTGATGGTACCTTTCGACGGAAAAATTTTCAGCTCGCTATTTTTAGAAACTATGATTTCTCAGGCAACAAATTTGGCGAGGGCTACTTTCTTTTTTGGAACACACAACTCATGAATTATTGGGCTCTTTACGGACGTTTATCGTTTAACCAGCCATCAATCGATCTGTTTTCAACACGCGGTGGTCCCATGATGATGAATCCCCGCTCCTATTACGGAAACATCGAAGCATCAACCGATTATCGTAATCCAATAGTTTATGAACTTGAACTAGGAGGCGCTCGCAGTGAGTCCGGCGGATTTGAAGTAGAGCTAAATCCAGGCATCGAATGGAAACCGACATCAGGAATAACTTGCAGAATTGGAACAGATATTACTCGTGGAATAACTACAGCACAATGGATATCTGATGATTCAAATCCTATCATTGATTCAACTGCCACAGCGACATTCGGCAAAAGATATCTTTTTAGTCGTTTAGACCATATAGAACTTTCAGCCCGAATCAGACTCGATTGGACGTTCACTCCACGCTTGAGTTTACAGTTGTTCCTTCAACCCCTCATTTCTGTAGGTAAATATTATGCTTTCAAGGAACTTGCTAAAGCCGGTACGTTTACGTTCAATCGATATGGGGAAAACAACTCAACCATAGAATACATCGACAGCACTGATAGCTATCTTGTAGATCCTGACGGAACAGGCTTGCGTACCTTCACGTTCAGCAATCCGAACTTTAACTACAAATCGATCCGATTGAATGCGGTTCTAAGATGGGAATTCCTGCCTGGCTCGACTGCTTATGTAGTTTGGACCAGAAGCGGTGAATACTCGGGTGATATAGGTGATTTCAAGTTTGGACGTGATTTCGGGAATCTCCTTAAAGCACCTGACCATGAAGACATATTCATGATCAAGATTGCATATTGGATATCGCCATAGAAAACATCAAATCTTAGTTTGAAGGAAAGACATAAGTTTCTTTTTCATATCATCCCTGACAGAACGAAAAACTTTTAATACCTCCTCCTCAGAACCTTTCGCTCTGATTGGATCGGAGAAACCAATGTGCACTTTCTCACCTCCGCCAAACCACTCAGGGCAGAGTGCATCACCCTCGTCACAGAGAGTAATGATGATATCGAAATTATGTTCATTGAATTCCGATAAATCTTTCGAGCGGTGTCCGCTGATATCAATTCCTAACTCATCCATCACTTTAATCGCATTAGGATTTACAATAGTCGCGATGATACCGGCAGATTCCACATAGAAGTAATCGCCGAGATAATGCCGTACCAATCCTTCAGCCATTTGACTGCGGCAGGAGTTGGCGATACAGAGAAAAAGGATGCGTTTCTTTTGATTCATGATTTACGTTTTAGGTTTTAAGTATCCAGTTTCTATCTTCAAGTTTCAATATAATATTTTTTCTGAAACCGCAATGCAACATTCACAAGACTG
>JACQYX010000044.1:0-3893 GCA_016207985.1 Ignavibacteriales bacterium
ACCGGTTATTGCACCATCCATCGTGGGCTGTTGATGAATTATATCTGTCCCTATTGCGACATGAATGGTGACAGGAACACCATATGAATAACAGGCGGCAAGTAAACTCAATTTCTTGTTGGGCGATTTTTGTAATGCTTCTCCTATGACCTCACCATAGCCGGCTGTCCCTTCAATACATCTTTGCATAAGTGTATTATTAATGAACTCTCCTGTCTCTCTCGACATACCGAACGAGCCATCCCGGATATTCTCTTCGACATCTTCTGAAGTCGTTCCCCACATTGCAATCTCTACATCATGAATCGCCGCCGCTCCGTTCATAACAAGGCAAGTAATTAACTTCTTTTTAAGTAAATCGATTATCAGTGGTGAAAGCCCCACCTTGACAACATGAGCACCCATCATCATTATGATCGGCTTCTTTTGTGTATGGGCTTTTGCAATATCATTCACTAACGATCGGAGATCTTCTGATACAAGTATGTGCGGAAACGATCGGACAAACTCTGAAAACCTCTGCTTGGGAGAATACACTTCCGCAAAGTCTTTCACCTTCACTTTTCTGCTTTTTATTTTAATCGGATATGTTTTTACCGACTGTAAATCAATTTGTTTAGACCGATGCATAGAATCCTCTTTATTTTTTCAAGACCTTCGACTTTAGATATCCGGCAAGTCCCCTATACTCTATCAACTCCGATTCTACCTTTCCGATGACAATTTTAGCTGTAACAAGAACCGGCATTTTACGATCGTCATTTGTAAGCCAGACGTGAATCCTTCCTTCACTTTTAAATAGTCCCCCCTCTTTAGCAAGCGGTTCCACAATGATACAATCGAACTCTCCTGCTTCTGCCTCGATCCTTTGCGTTCCTTTATATTTCACATCTAATTCATATGTCGAATCTTTGTAAAAATTTTGGAGATGAATTTTTTCGCCGGGTCTAAAACGGGAAAAGTCAACTGTCCGTGCATAATAGAATGCCGACATCATATCCTGAACATATGCCGGGATGGAATGAATTCCTTCGGTTGTAATTGCGCTATGATTTACCTGATCGCAATCAGCCGTGAAATCACGCACGTAACCGCCTTCGCGGATGTGCTGCTCAAATCTCCACGGAAACATTCCTTCCGCATCTATAAAAGTATAGTAGCGATCCCGCACTTTATAGAAAGCATCGAAAAATGGTTTTGAATTGAGATTGAATTCGATTAAGTAACACTTCCGATCATTATAAACTGTATCCCTCACGCTTAAAATTGCCTCACCGGCTGTCACGAAACCATAATTGACATTGAATCTTAGATATTCACCGCTCGCAAATGCAACATTCTGAATTTTCCTCAGCGTATCAAGAGGATTGATATTCACCGTATCTTTTTTGATATGATCGATTTTGGACACGCCTGCATTCTGACCGTATACATAATTCAATAGAATAAATGAGATAATCACAACCGACATTAAAGTTATAACCAGGCGGAACCGCATCGTTTTATGAAATCCTTTCGGAAGAATTTTCTAATAAATATTTCTTGGCTGCTGTGAATACTTCATCGACTGTAATGGAATCCATACATTCACACGATCCATCTTTAGAATGAAGACACTTTTTACAATTCGTCTGCTTGTTAACCGGCGTAAAAATAATCTTTTTCTTTGTGTATGGACCCCATCGAGCTGCACTAAGTGTTTTAACCTGTGGATATAAACCGATAACCATTGTACCGACAGCAGCAGCTATATGAATCGGTCCGGTGGAATTGGCAATGAATAACGTCGCATGTTTTGCCAGGGCACCATATTCGTTTAGTGTCAAACGGTTTACGAGGGGTATTATCGCGTTCGCTGAGTGTATTTGCACTTCTTCTACAAGTCGCTGTTCAGACTTTCCACCTGTTACCACCACTTTCACATCGGACAGCTCACTTAACTGCCTGCCAAGAATACCGAAATTTTTCTTGCTCCAATCTCGCGATGACCTACCACTGCCCGGATGCAGGATTACAAGTTTATGATTGCTTTGTATTCCAAATTCTTTTAATAAGCTATCGACTTTCTCTTTTGCATCCTGTTGAATTTGGAGGGAAGGCATTATTGTTCCATCTTCGACTTTGTACCCGATAGCATTTAAAAGATGCAAATTATACTCAAGCTCATGAAAGCCGGCGCTTCTTCTGTGCTCATATACTTTTTTATTAAACATGAACGAGTACCACCGATAGCCCGTGCCGATGCGCATGGGAATACCGGCCGGGATACGGCTTTTCCCATTGTCGTAAAATATTATATCGTCAACGTTTATATTTTCCTCCACCAGCTCGAACGTATATTTTTGAATCAACATAGAGACATGAGCATTGGGATTGTTCTTTTTCAGAACATATGCCATCGGCAAGGTTAAGATAACATCTCCTATTCTATCGGTACGAATGATTAATATCTTATGAAAATTTTCCTGCAATCGCTCTATTTCTCCAATAGGTTCATTTCAATATAAGCTGAACGATGAAATTACACGAGGGTGATGAAAATTGAATTGTCATATTAAATATGCACGCGGCAGTGGTAAATCGGGGCGCTCCATTTCCCACATCAGACTTACGATCCACCAGCGATGGCTCGCTCTCAATATTTGTATACTATATATACCTCTTTCAATCGGAGCGGGATCGTCGCGCTTTGTCTTCGACTCAAATGTACTGAATACATGCACAATATTTCCAAACGATAGTGTCCTCCTCGCTATCTCAGTAATAACATTCCCTTTGCGCTCCATTCCCGTCAAAACGATTTTTTCAACAGAATTCTTTACGTACAATTCCACATCTACAACCTCTACTCCTGCTGTTTTATCCGTTCGATGAGGAATAACCAACGCTCGTGGACGGAATAGCGAACGAAATCTGGTAAAGTCGGGTTGCCGCCCAGACACAAATGTAACCGATTCATATAATGCTTTTATTAAACCATCAATTGTCGAGACATCCGATGGCTCTGCATTTTCTTCATGCATCATCTTACCTTGGTCTTGTTTTGCCATATTTGTACCCTAATTTATCTTGTTTTAATTGATAACTGCCGTTCTAATATACAAGCTTCGGAAATCAGTTGCAAAATGTTAAATCCTCTTTTACTTTCGATTCTTCAACTTCTGCTTAAATGGAAGGTATTTTAAAAATAAAAAAGGGTAACCAATTCATGGTGACCCTTTGGTGGATTAGGGATGGTACTTATGCCTTAAAAATTTAATGATAAATAATTTCCTTCTCAAGATTCTTTTTTCCCTTTTACCCGATTATTATTAATATCCCAATTATTATACAAAACCTTACAATTTGATATTTCTCACAGGTCGGATTGTCTAAATGCCTATTTTTTTTTATATATGTACGGGAAAACTCCCAAAATCAAGGAGCTACATATCCAACATCCCTGAGGGTGACCTCTCCTCCAGTCACCCTTTTTTATTCCTTCGATTCGATTTCTTTCTTCTTTTGAAGCAATTGTCGGTGCTGCTCCATGTAAGGAATAATATTATCGCCTCGCTTGCTTGCCTCTTTTAATTTCTGTTGATTCTCTTCAATCATTCGTTCGACCATACGCCGCTTGAGCAGATTGAAAACATCCGCAGCAATTTTTATGGGATCAGCACGCTCTATCTCGATGCCCGATTCAGTCCAACCGCGACTAAGCTGATACTTACTGAAAACGACCTCCGCCAATATTTTTCGCTGTTTCGGATCTTCTACCGCATCGATTAAAGCAGAAGGATCGAGAGAGATCCCTTCTTCATAATTCTGGATGAGTAGATCGTAGAGTTTTCTTATATCCGGATGGGATAAATCATCGGGCAAAATCGTTGCAGCAAATAATTTCACAACTT
>JACQYX010000044.1:3966-6549 GCA_016207985.1 Ignavibacteriales bacterium
CAACTTCAGAACCTCCTTCTAACATCACGTGGATTAAATCACGCTCGACAACGGGAATATCAACATATGTTTGTCTTCCTGCCTCGATAGTATCTTCCCGAGCTGCCTGTACATCTTGAGTAGATTGTACCCTGTGGAAACGTCGGGTTTCGCCAAGTATCTTTTCCAATTCGCGAAAGAGCGTCGATTCGTACAATCGATACTTCTCGGCAACCTGCTTGATGTAAAAGTTACGTTTCAGCTCATCTTTCATCTTTGCGATAGTCTGAACTATGGCACGGACCGTTTGAGCTTGCCCTTCCGGTGACTTGAGCTTTCCTTCCTTCTCATACGAACGGGCTATAAAATCGATAAATGAAACCGCTTCGTCTAAGAGTTTTCGGAAGGCGTTTGCACCATTTTTTTGCACGAATGAATCCGGGTCATCGCCTTCGGGCAAAGGTGCAACGCGCACATCGAGATCGTTCTCTAAAATTAAATCAACTCCCCTAAGCGCTGCTTTTGAGCCAGCGGAGTCTGCATCGTACATGATGGTGATATTCTTTGTGTATCGACTGATCAACTGGATTTGCTCCTGAGTCAGTGCTGTACCGCTTGAAGCGACTACATTTTTAATTCCGGCTTGAAAGACACTGATAAGGTCGGCATATCCTTCCACAAGAATCGCAAAATCTTTATCACGTATTTCTTCTTTTGCTTGATAAAGTCCGTATAATATTCTGCTTTTATTATAGATTAAAGTTTCGGGAGAGTTGATGTATTTCCCAAGCGGATCGTCTTCAAATAATTTACGTGCCCCGAAACCCAGTACTCTACCCGTCGTAGAGAGGATTGGGAACATCGCTCGTCCGCGGAAGTAATCGTGATAAGTGCCATCGTCTCGCTTACGTACGAGTCCTGCTTTCTCCAACAACTCAAGTGAAAACTTTCTTTCCCTTGCATAATCGATTAGAGCTTCCCACGAGTTCGGTGAATATCCAAGTCCGAAAATGCGGATAGTCTCATCTGTAAATCCACGATGATGGAAATATTCGAGCGATAATTTCCCTTCGGTAGTTTCAGTCAGCGACCTATAATAGAACAAACCGACTTCTTTGCAAACATTATACAGCTCCTCTTGTTCACTCGCACGAGCATCGTCTTCAGATGAATAAGTTGGAATTGCAATACCCGCTTTTTCGGCTAATGAGCGCACCGCTTCAACAAATGATACCTTCTCATATTCCATCACGAAAGTAATAGAGTTCCCACCAACCCCGCATCCAAAGCAATGGTACATTTGTCTCTCTGATGATACAGTAAACGAGGGAGTCTTCTCGGTATGGAAGGGGCATAAGCCGATATAGCTCTTCCCTCTCTTTTTCAAGTGAACGAATGAGCCGATCAGATCGACAATATCGATAGCATTTCGGATTTCTTCTATTTTTTCTGGAGGTATTCTCACAAAATAATGGATTAACTGAATTCTGGATTAATGTATTGGGCTTGTTAAATGTACTTAAAATGGATGCAGTATGCAATATTATACCGACTATTACATTATAGAACCAAGTAAAAAATCCAGTCATATATTAGAGTTGATATTCCCTTCCTTATCACTTACATTATCAGAAGGATAGGTCATTCTTTCAAGTTATCGATCGACTCCATATATTGCAACTATGAAGAAGAAAGTGTTATAATAAAAAGCCGTCAATTTAATGGGTGGAACAGTATGGGTAGAATCAGTTGTTGGTAAAGGAAGTACATTTTTTGTTAAATGAACTACACCGCCGCAACCTGCCCGCCGTCCACTATGGCGGACTTTGGCAGGCGGGGCAGCGGGGTATCAAATACATTTTATTTATTTATTCACCCCAAGGGGCGGGGAATTAAACCCTCGTCCGCCTCTGGCGGATTAAATGTAAAATAAGTGACGAGCGAAAATGTAACGGGTGATCGGCTTGATCCGTTTGAAGTTTACAATATAGCATGTAAATTATTTAACGATTTTTGGGGTGATTCTGTGATCCTCGGCAAAGATTATCGAGGTAGAGAATTAGTGAAACAATTAGTTCCCGGCTTAGATTACATTACTGGTGCATTGACAAAAACGATAAGTTCATTTGATAGAAAAAGAAATCAGAAAGAATAAAACCAATGACACATCACCCGTCCCTCGCCACCCGTCACTCGTCACGATTAAAAGAATCAATTAAATGAATACACCAATCCGCATATTATATATCGACGACAATCCGCATGATCGGGAATTAGTGCGGGATGCTCTTGAGCGAGAACACTCAAATTTCCAGTTGAATGTTGCTGTTTCCAAAGAGGAATTTGAGGCAAAACTCCAATCAGGTACGTACGATCTGGTGTTAAGTGATTTTCATATTCTTGGGTATGAAGGATATCAGGTTCTCGACTTCATAAATTTGCATAAGCCAAATCTACCGGTTCTTATTGTCACGGGAACCGGTTCGGAAGAAATCGCTATCGAGTCAATCAAGCGGGGTGCGGCAGATTATGTTATAAAGACTCCGAGACATATCCAGTATCTCCCGCTTACAATCACAACCGTTCTCGAGAAGAAGCGATTAA
>JACQYX010000121.1 GCA_016207985.1 Ignavibacteriales bacterium
CGGGTAGTTACTTTCAGGGAACCGATATGAGAACAAGTCAGCTTATTTACAGAATTGCTGTCATATGTATCTTGATGATTATTGCCTTGCAATCTATCATTCACGCACAGTTTCGAACGTATGAGTCGAAGAATTTAAGATTGATCTACTATGATTCCAAACACTCGTATATAATACCGCACTTGCGGAGATGCTTTGAAAATTCTTTTAATTTCCATAGCAAAC
Organism: Ignavibacteriales bacterium; assembly: GCA_016207985.1. Taxonomy (GTDB): domain Bacteria; phylum Bacteroidota; class Ignavibacteria; order UBA10030; family SZUA-254; genus JACQYX01. The sequence goes on from JACQYX010000121.1 coordinate 226, forward strand.
GTTTTGATTATACTCCAACAGAAAAAATAACAATTTTGTTTCAGGATTTTGATGATTATGGATATGCGGGTGCAACGGCTCTCCCGTACAATTATATGGTGTTGGGTATTGAGCCATTTGAAAATGTGTACGAAACATCTCCAACAAATGAACGATTAAACTGGGTTATGAGCCATGAACTGATGCATGTGGTATCAACCGATAAACCGTCTGCATCCGATAATTTTTACCGTTCGCTATTTTTTGGCAAAGTATCTACAACATCTGAAAATCCGATCTCGATGATGTATAGCTATCTCACAACACCACGGAAATATTCCCCGCGCTGGTATCTCGAAGGTATTGCTGTTTTTATGGAAACATGGATGGCGGGAGGTATCGGGCGCGCACAGAGTGGATATGATGAAATGGTATTTAGGACAATGGTTTGTGATAGTAACTACTTTTACGATGTCGTAGGATTAGAATCGGAAGGAACAACAATTGATTTCCAGATTGGGCAGAATTCTTATCTTTATGGAACCAGATTTGTAAGCTATCTTGCATATCAGTACGGGCCAGAGAAAGTATTAGCGTGGTTTGACCGGACAAGGGAGAGTGATCAAAATTATACTTCACAATTCAAACGAGTTTATGGAGTTTCACTTGATGAGGAGTGGTCACGATGGATCGAATGGGAACATACCTGGCAGCAAACAAATCTTGACACAATCAGGCGATTCACTATTACAGCATATCGCTATATTTCAAAAGAACCGCTTGGTGCAATTTCCCGAACGTTTTACGATTCCACCCTGCATAAATTATATGCAGCAGTGAATTATCCGGGTCAGCTTGCACATATTGTATCCATCGATATTGCCACAGGTAAAATTGAAACTATTTGTGATTTATTCACTCCCGCGCTTTATTATGTTTGTCATTTAGCATTTGACAGAGTGAATGGGTTCTTATTTTATACTACAAAGAATAATAAGGGATGGCGAGACCTCAGCATAGTAAACATCAAAACTGGGAAAACAGACATTTTAGTGAAAAATAGCCGGGCAGGTGATTTAGCATTCAATGCAACCGATAAATCGCTTTGGGGTATCCAGCATCATAATGGTTATTCAAGCATTGTGAAATTTCCATCTCCTTATTCCGGTTGGAACGAATTAGTTAAACTACCGTATGGAACAGACTTGTTTGACATCGATATTTCTCCGGATGGGAAATATCTGACCGGATCCGTCATGGAAATCAGTGGGAAACAAAAACTTGTCAGGATGTTGATTGAAAAACTGATGACGGGAGATAGTGAATATGAGACATTATATGAATTTGAAAACAACTCGCCACTAAATTTTGTTTTCTCTGGTGATGGTAGATATCTATACGGGAGTACATACTACACCGGTGTCTCCAATATTGTCCGATATAACTTTGAAACTAAAAAAATGGAATGGCTTACCAATTGTGAAACAGGTCTGTTTCGACCTGTACCTGTTTCAAAAGATTCTCTTGTAGCGTTCCGATATACTGGGAAAGGATTCGTTCCGGTTTTAATTGCAAATATACCAAGAGAAGATGTTAGCACAATAAAATATTTAGGTTATGATATTTCCGAAAAGTATCCGATAGTTAAATCATGGTCTCTTCCATCACCTTTGACAATCAACATTGATTCACTTACTGATTATTCCGGTGAATATAATGGGTTAAGTAATATCAGGATCAGCTCCGTATATCCAATTGTTGATGGTTTTAAAGATTTCACTGCGTTTGGAATTCGACTCAATTTATTGGATCCTCTATTATTGCATGATATAAATTTAACAGCGGCATATACCCCGCAAAAAATTCTGCCTTCAAGTGAACGGTTTCACCTTTCCTTCAATTACAGTTATTGGGGGTGGAAATTCAATACAACATATAATAAGTCGGATTTCTATGACCTTTTCGGACCAACAAAGACGAGCCGAAAAGGGTATTCAATTGGTATTTCATACGACGATCGCTTGCTGGACGATAATCCTCAAATTCTTGAATACACAATTGGTGCGACTGGCTGGGGAGGATTACAAAGGTTACCAGATTATCAGAATGTTTCAGCATCATTCGACAGGTATCTTACGGGTAATATCAAAATGAGCTATCGAAATCTGAAAAGATCTTTAGGTGCTATCGAAGCTGAAAGTGGTATACGTGGCAAGCTTAATACACTGGATAATTATGTCAATGGTACACATTTTCCTCGCCTGTTTGCAACAATAGATTACGGTTTTCTTCTCCCTATTTATCATTCGTCCATCTGGCTCATAGTTTCGGCGGGACACTCTTTTGGTGATAGAACGGAGCCGTTTGCAAATTTCTATTTTGGTGGCTTTGGTAACAATTGGATCGATTATCAAACTGCGAAGCGTTTCCGAGAGTATTACAGTTTCCCCGGGGTGGGGATCAATGATATTGGTGGCACAAAATTTGGGAAATTGTTAGTCGAGTGGACTTTACCACCAATACGATTCCGCCGAATGGGTTTTATGAATCTTTATTGTACTTGGGCACATCCCACTATCTTTGCATCCGGGATCATCACAAATTTTGACAACGAAAATGAACGCCAAATTTTTGGAAGTGTAGGATCCCAGGTCGATTTTAGGATAGTACTTTTTTCACGGCTTGAATCAACCATCTCCGTCGGTTATGCAACTGCTTGGGAGAAAAATCAACGCCCGACTGACGAGTTTATGTTATCATTGAAAATTCTATAATTATTATCTTACATGCTTAATATACTTTTGGCATTGGTGCCAATTTTTATTTTCCTTTTTACACTGTTAATAATCGATAGTTACAAGCTCGTTAAACTTCGATCATTAATTCAAACTATATTTATTGGATCCACGATTGCACTGGTTGCTTATGTAATCAATACGCTTGCCATCAATGAGCTGAATTGGAATACTACTTTATATTCTCGATACATCTCACCAATTATTGAAGAGAGCCTTAAAGCGTCTGTCCTTATCTACCTTATTAAATCAAAAAAAGTCGGATTTATGGTAGATGCCGCAATTTACGGTATTGCCGTGGGTGCTGGATTTGCATGCACTGAAAATATTTTTTATCTCCTAACGTTAAATAATGATAACATTCTTCTGTGGCTAATTCGAGGATTTGGTACGGCGCTGATGCATGGTGGTACAACTGCAATTATGGGGATTATCTCAAGAAATCTCCACGATCTTTATCCATTAAGCAATTTAAAAGTATTTTTCCCAGGATTAGCGATAGCTATCATTATTCATTCATTCTTCAATCATTTCTTTTTATCGCCAGTTAATTCTACAGTACTCATAGTTTTGATCCTTCCGATATTGATGATGATCATTTTTAAACACAGTGAAGAATCAACACGTACCTGGCTTGGGAGGGGATTAGATTCCGATCTTGAACTTTTAAATCTTCTTGTGACTGAAAATTTATCCAACTCCAGAATCGGAGTTTATTTACACTCTCTGAAATCCAGACTACCAGCCAATGTTGTAGGAGATATGTTGTGTTATATCCGGGTTTACACAGAACTCGGGATGCGTGCGAAAGGAATTTTGATATTACGGCAAGCAGGTTTTGAAGTTCCTCCCGATCGAGATGTCAAAGAAAAACTTGTCGAATTGAAATACCTTGAAAAAAGTATCGGAGCCACAGGTAAATTGGCAATCTCTCCAATACTTCATATGAGCAGCCGGAATCTCTGGCAGCTCGGCACGCTCGAGGAATGAAAGGATCTTCACTTTGTAACTTCATATAATAATGATTACCTTTCAATGAAGCGATCGATTTTTACTATGTTTGTACGAAGAATTGTATGAAACGTAAATTATTGATTTTCTTTCTATTCATAGTGTCGATTACACAATCGCTGTACGGGAAAACAAGTACAACTCACTGGCTAAAGGATTACGAGGAAGCGAAGCGTGAAGCGTTTCTTCAGAATAAATTGATTCTGATCTTCTTCCGTGATTTTAGTGAGCTGAGTAAGAGAATGGAAAACGAAACCTTCACCGATACCTCTGTTGCTCCATTACTGAAAAATTATGTTTGTCTTGAAATTTATCTTTCATATTATCGGCTGGGAATATCATGGGGAAAATATGAAAAGCTAAGCCGAATGTTCCATGTTGAAGCATTGCCAACAATTCTCATCGTCGATCCGGTTTGTACTGTTTTTTATAGAGGCGAGAACTTTATACCAGCCGACAAAATGAAATACTTTCTTCAGACTCTACCGCGTAATATTTTCGGTGTTTATATCGTGCTCGATAAACTTGATAAAAATCCGTCTCTTATATCTCTTAAAATCGCGGCGGGAGATGCTTACCACAAAATTCGAGTTGCTCATATAAGTAATAGGTACTATGAAGAAGTTATGGAAGCAGAAACCGTTAAGTCGAACCAAAAACTCTCTGAGCACGTTAAAACATTTCGGGCAATTAATTATCATTTGCTGGGAGATTTGATAAAAGCGGTTCGTTTATTTGAAGAATTAACTGACGAATATCCGAATGGTAAATTACGTCCAGCTCATTTATATTATCTGACGAAACTTCACCTTCAGCTTATCGAGGAAACAAAAGCACGAATGTATTTCTCGATGTTGAAGAAGAAGTTTCCCAACAGTGAATATACAAATTTGGCAGAAAGATTGTTTCGTAAGGAATAAATCTTATTATATGACACAGGAAAATACGTCCATATCCCGCTTTCTGTTACGATTGCTGATTTTATTTTGTATGATTATGCTTTCAATCCAAACGGTAGCACAGCAGAAATCTGGGATGTCAATAACCGGTCGAGTTAGCGATGCCGAGACCGGCTATCCACTGGATAATGTAGTCGTTTTTCTCGCAAACACGCCGTTTGGAACATTAGCTGGCAACAACGGGAAGTTTGCACTTACTGATATTCTCTCAGGAGATTATGAACTGGTAATTTCCCGTATCGGGTACGAAAGGCAAATGATTTCTCTTCAGATAAAGGATGTTGATTCTCTTTACTATGATATCGAACTTCGACCACAGCCCGTTCGAACCGAGGGAGTTGAAGTGCTCGCTGAACGTCCCGATGCGATGAAACCGAGCCTGAATTTATTCTTCCCTCAAGCCAGTGATGATGCCTATTGCGTTTACGGTACAGGTAACTCCTTGCCGATAGGAATATTATTCACAGATAGCGCATTGTATATGTATTTGCTGGAGCCAACAATTGTGGACAGTGCTAAGTATATTCGCATGTGGCTGCTCTATAAAAATTTATCAGGGATGCCATACAATTTTAATCCAAATACAAATATAAAGCTTAGTATGCAAGGTCAGAAATCTTCTTACCGAGATATTTCTGCCGTCCTTCCACAGAATATACAGCGGATAATTAAGAATGAAGATGCCGTTACAACTTCAGAAGAAGTAATAGGGAGACAAATCCAACATACAGCGGTACTGCATAAAAAAGCTTTAGATCGAGAAAGGAGTTTTTTAGGTGGAAATTTATCTCCAGAACAATATGCACATTACCTCGCAAACGATATCATTCGCGGTCCAATATCAGGTATAGCAGTTGATAATATCTTTTCTGGTTGCACTAATGTTGGAATTTTAAAAAAATACACAGTATTTCCAGGTAACAGCGTACATGGTTACATTTATTTCCCCTTCCCGGGCTTAAACTGGAAAGCTACAGGAGAGTGGTTCTATGAAGCGGCTCAATACGAATATGAATTAGAAATCATCACACCGAACGGTAGTAAAAAAATCGAGTTCAAAGCTTATTGAAATCAGATTAAACAATATCATGAAGTTTCTACGGCTCATAACAACAATCTTGTTAATCTCAGTCAATCCAAAATTATTAGCACAGGAAGAAGCTACATCAATTATTACCGGACAGGTTACTGATGCTGAAACGGGCAATTCACTTAGTATGAAATGATCATATCACGTGTTGGGTATGAACGAAAAATTATGACTCTTCAAATATCAAAGGCAGAATCTCTCTATTATGAAATCAAGCTTATGTCACAACCTGTACGGACAAAGGAAGCAGAAATTCTTGCTGAACGTCCCGAAGAGGTCAGATCCACTTTATTCTTTCCGAAAGAGAGTCCCGACATGTATTGTATATACGGTACCTCCTCCTCGATACCAATTGGAATATTATTTACCGATAGTGCATTTTATATGTTTTCACTAGGCACTGATACAATACAAGGTGAAAAATATATACGGGTTTGGCTACTTTATAAAAACTTGTCACAGTCTCCTTATAACTTCAATCCAATAAAGTGCGTCCGGTTGAGTATAAGAGAAGAGAAATACTCTTATAATGCAATACAACCTGAACTTTCATCTCATATCCTTTCGGCTCTATTAGTAAAAAGAGATTATAAAATTATACATAATGAAATAAGTAAACCATTAGAAGCTATGGCTACTAAACATAGTTTATATTTAAATAAACAATCACACTTTGAACTGTTGTTAGCCCTTGAAGATTTATTGAAGAAGAAGTTGACTCGATATGGTTATACTATCAAACAAAGAATAGGGTCTGAGAATGATAAACCTTTAAAAAATTATCCTTCTACTAATGGTTCCCTATCTTCCCAATTGTATATGATTTTTAATAATAGTATAAATGTCGGTGTTTTGAATGATTATACTGTTTATCCTAACAATAGTATTAACGGTTTTATCTATTTCCCCTTCCCGGGCTTAAACTGGAAAGCTACAGGAGAATGGTTTTATGAAGCAGCGAAGTACGAATATGAATTAGAAATTGTCACACCTGATGGAAGTAAGACGATTGAATTCAGACCTAATTAAAATCAAGGGGAACGTTATGAAAAAGTTTCTATTTTTGGTTATCATATTCTTGTTAACCTCAATGAATGTTCAATTATCAGCACAGCAAGGGGGGAAGGCTATTATTGCGGGACAGGTGATTGATGCGGAAACTGGTGAGCTTCTCGAGAATGTAAATGTTTTCCTCTCATTTACAACAATCGGTACTTCTACATTAAAGAACGGGGGTTTCAAAATGATCAACATTCCGAGCGGTATCTTTGACCTAATTGTATCACATGTTGGTTATGAGCAGCACGTTGAGACAACTCAAATCAATGAATCTGATTCTTTGTATTATGAAATCAAACTAGAACCGAAGATATTGCAAACCGGGGAAATCGAAGTAGTTGCCGAAAGTCCGATTGAGTGGAAGAAAAACTTAAATCGATTTGTAAAGGCATTCATTGGAAAAACTGAGAATGCAAGCGAATGTAAAATTCTGAATCCCGAAGTGTTGGATCTAATTTTCAATGAGGATATAGATACATTAGTTGCATCATCTGACAGTGTTTTAATAGTCGAGAATGCTGCTCTTGGATATCGAATATATATTATACTGGATCGTTTCATCTGGAATATTGATCAAGATTGTGGTCATTATGTAATATACCCGCGTTTCGAAGAGATACAGTCACAGATGTCAGAGGAAATGTCGAAGTGGAGTGAAAACCGTCAAAGATGTTACAAGGGATCGCTCAAACATTTCTTGCGGTCGATCCAATCAGGTATTGGCGATGAAGAGAATTTTAAAATCTATGCAGGCACTTTAATTAAACTAGGAACTGGTCAGGGACACTACGTTGATCCCCAAGAGCTGCTTCTCATGTCGGGGATTGATATGCCGGTCAGGAAGTTAATCTTTCCAGATTATTTACGGATCGAATATGGTGGAAAATTCCAATATAACGAGAGCATCATAAATTTAAGAGAAGAGTATGCTCTCATAGACACTATCGGAAATCTGTTAAATCCGTTATCATTGGAGATAAGTGGTTTCTGGGCGCAAAAGCGAGTTGCAGAGTTACTGCCGCTCTATTAGTATAATCTGATAACAAAAATGTCTATTGCACCTTGCTGTTTATGATGGAACTTATTAACTGGGCGTAATGTTTGGATATGTACAATTTTTTTTGATTCCAACGATACTGATATGAAAAATACCATTCATATAATAATGCTGATGATTTTAATCGTGACTTCTGATAACAATATTGCACAAGAGAGAATGAAGTTCAATAAATTAACACCGGATGAAGAGCAGGTAATTGTCCACAAGGGAACGGAAATGCCGTTCACAGGAAAATACACAGACTTTAAAGAAAAAGGGATGTACATCTGTAAACGATGTAACACTCCGTTATATCGCTCGGTCGATAAGTTCAACTCGCACTGCGGTTGGCCCAGCTTTGATGACGAGATTCCAGGTGCAGTAAAACATATTCCCGATAAGGATGGTGAGAGAACAGAAATAGTTTGTGTAA
>JACQYX010000288.1 GCA_016207985.1 Ignavibacteriales bacterium
TATGTATACGTGAAAAGCCATCTGTTGACCATTCCTCTCCGCAGTTAAGACTTCCCGCCTTTCAAACGGGATAAACTGTTCGTCTTGCTATACATAAAAAGCTCCGCAGGCAAGACTCGAACTTGCAACCCTCCGGTTAACAGCCGGATGCTCCACCATTGAGCTACTGCGGAATTTAACTAAACTTTTTTCTCCCCAACGAAAAACTCTACGCCAAAGGCGCATCATCCCGTTCCTTCGGAACGGGATAACAGCCGGATGTGCCAAAGGCATCCCCTTCGGGACTCCACATTTTACCCGCCGTCTTTTTGGCGGGTGAGCTACTGCGGAATAAAGTTCACTTTCACTTATTTTCTTTCGAAGTGTAGCAAAATATATGAAAATCCCGCCCGAAAGTCAATCATTCGATTCCTTGCTTAATCCTACCCTTTTAACTATATTTAATTTAGAAATCGGAATAAAATCCGGTTCTATTTTGTTTTAATTAATGAGAAGAATATTGAATAGCAAGATAGGAACAATTGATGGAAGGTAATTTTTCAAATAGAGTTCAAGATGTAATCCGTTTAAGTCGTGAGGAAGCATTGCGTTTAGGTCATGACTATATCGGTACTGAGCATCTGCTTCTCGGTGTTATCCGGGAGGGCGAAGGTATCGCGGTAAAAATCCTCCGTAATCTCGGCGTCGATCTTTTCAAACTAAAGAAGGCAATTGAAGACACAGTGCGAACTTCCGGCGGAACTCTTACGATTGGAAACATTCCGCTTACAAAACAAGCCGAAAAAGTTTTGAAGATAACATACTTAGAAGCGAAATTATACAAGTCGGATGTAATCGGAACTGAGCATTTACTTCTCTCGCTGCTGAGAGACGATGACAATATTGCTGCACAGATTCTACATCAATTCAACGTACATTACGATGCTGTTCGGAACGAGCTTGATAATATCATCAGCGGAAAGCCCTCAAGTCCACCGCCGGCACCGAGCATTGAACAGCGTAGAACCGAAAAATCTAAAACACCGGTTCTCGATAATTTTGGTCGCGATCTCACAAAGTTAGCCCTCGAAGACAAACTCGATCCTATTGTTGGAAGAGAAAAAGAGATCGAGCGTGTTGCACAAGTATTAAGCAGACGTAAGAAAAATAATCCTGTATTGATCGGTGAGCCGGGTGTCGGTAAGACCGCCATCGCCGAAGGGCTTGCAATTCGCATTGTTCAGAAAAAAGTATCGAGGGTACTTCACGATAAACGTGTTGTAACACTTGACCTCGCTGCACTTGTTGCAGGCACAAAATACCGCGGGCAGTTTGAAGAGCGTATGAAGGCGGTTATGAACGAGCTGGAAAAAGCCAAAGATGTTATCCTCTTCATAGATGAGCTTCATACAATCGTCGGTGCGGGTGGCGCATCGGGCTCGCTCGATGCATCGAACATGTTTAAACCTGCACTTTCTCGGGGCGACCTGCAGTGCATCGGTGCTACAACTTTGGATGAGTATCGGCAGTACATAGAAAAAGATGGTGCACTTGACCGCCGCTTCCAAAAAATTATGGTTGATCCCACGACTGTCGATGAGACGATACAAATTCTTGCAAACATCAAATACAAGTACGAAGAGCATCATAACGTACGCTACAGCGAAAAAGCAATTGATGCTGCCGTCAGATTGAGCGACCGATATATAACCGACCGCTATTTGCCTGATAAGGCAATTGATGTAATGGATGAAGCCGGTTCGCGGATTCATCTCTCCAACATACACGTTCCGAAAGAAATCTTGGATCTCGAAGGTGAGGTTGAGAAAATTCGCCAATCAAAAAATAACGTTGTAAAGAGTCAAAACTTCGAGGAAGCAGCTCGCCTGCGTGATCTCGAAAAGAAATTCCTTCACGACCTCGACGTCGCTAAGAAAAACTGGGAACAGCAAGCTCATCATGCGATCCATGATGTGAATGAAGAAGTGATGGCAGACGTGGTCTCTATGATGACAGTGATTCCGGTGAACAAGATTGCCCAGTCGGAATCCGAGAAACTCTTGAAAATGGAAGAAGCACTGAAGAAGGTAATAGTCGGACAAGACGAAGCAATTACAAAACTAAGTAAAGCGATCAGGCGAACACGGGCGGGTTTAAAAGATCCAAAACGACCTATTGGCTCGTTCATCTTCCTTGGACCGACCGGTGTCGGTAAAACGGAAATGGCAAAAGCGCTCGCAAAATATTTGTTCGATACAGAAGAATCTCTCATCCGCATCGATATGAGTGAGTATATGGAGAAATTCAGTGTTTCTCGTCTCGTCGGTGCACCGCCGGGATATGTTGGTTACGAAGAAGGAGGTCAGCTTACAGAAAAGGTTCGCCGTAAACCGTACTCTGTCGTGTTACTTGATGAAATCGAGAAAGCACATCCCGATGTTTTCAACATCCTCCTTCAGGTTCTGGATGATGGTATTCTAACAGACAGTCTCGGACGGCGTGTTGATTTCAAGAATACAATTTTAATAATGACATCTAACATTGGTGCCCGCGATATTAAGACGACCGGTGGTTTCGGATTCGGTGTTGAAACGCCAAAAGACACTTACAAAACCATGAAGAACACAATCGAAGATGCCGTGAAGCGCGTTTTTAATCCGGAATTTCTCAACCGCATCGATGATACAATCGTATTCCACAGCTTGGATCGCGAGCATATCGATAAGATCATCGACATTCAGATGCGTGAGCTGGTTAAGCGGATGTCAACGATGGAGATTAATATCCAGCTGGCAAAGCAAGCACGTGAATTTCTTGTCGATAAGGGATTCGATCCTGCATTTGGAGCACGACCGCTAAAGCGTGCATTACAAAAATATATCGAGGATCCTATCGCCGAAGAAATTCTTCGCAATAAATTCGGTCAGGGTAGTACAATTAGAGTAAATTTGAATAAAAAGACAGAAACGTTAAAGTTTACTGAAGGCAACAAAGCTCGGAAACAAAAAACAGAGCCTGAAACCCAACAAAGCAGCGCCAGCGTTACATAGAACGGATTAATTTAATTACAAGCCTCTGCTCTTAGAATTATCAAGGCAGGGGTTTTATTTTTTTCGATTTAGCTAATGGTGTTATCCAAGAAAAATCCAAGAATTAGGGAATTATCGTTCCAGGCATTACTAAATGAAAAAGTATGCGAACTCGATCTTCGTCCTGAAGGCCTCCTACGCGAATGCTTGATTCAGCTTCGTCACGAACTTATGAATAAGCATTTAGCTTTCTATCCACATTTTTACTTCGGGGATGAACCTTGGGGATGTATCGACCGAACCGGGTCTGTAGAAATACCGTTTTATCTCGCAAACAACAATCTGAAACGGCTCGCAGAGCGTTACTATATCGCATATTCTAAAGAAGAAATCATGATGATTCTTCGCCACGAGACCGGACATGCATTAAATTATGCCTATAAACTTTGGATCCGTGAAGATTGGAAAAAAATCTTCGGTAAATTCCGTAAAATCTATCCTAACTTATATCATTTCAATCCTGCCAGCAAAGATTTCGTTCGATATCTTCACTTTGTCGGTCACCCTCATTATGCTCAAAAACATCCCGATGAAGATTTTGCCGAAACGTTTGCCGTATGGCTGGATGCTTCCTCGAAATGGAAATGGAATTACCGCAAATGGGATGGAGCGCTTGAAAAGCTTAAGTATGTGGATTTGATTTTAGGAAAGGAACAAATTGCATCTAAGCGTCCCCTAAGGGTACGATTCACCGAGACCGGTTCCTACCGAACTATCACATCGACGGTAGCCGAATATTTTGAGATCGAGAAAAAAGTCGACCCATGGGTAAAGGAGTACACAGAGGACTTAAAAGAAATCTTCTCCGAAGTTGCAACACATCGACGGAAACTCATCAGGGCTGATTTGTTTATTCAACATTTCAGTCAATACTTAGAAGAAGAACTTGTAACTTGGATTGCTAAAGCCGATAGGCGGGATATCAGGAGA
>JACQYX010000307.1 GCA_016207985.1 Ignavibacteriales bacterium
AGAAGTGAGCATATGAAAAAAAAGATATATCTATATTCAATTATCGCAATAGTCGTTATCGGAACAGCCGGTTATTTTTTATTTTTTAATTCCGGTTCTGAAGATATAACATATCGTACTGAGAAAATAACGCGTGGTGATGTAATCGTTCAAGTGCGTGCAACAGGGACAATCAATCCCGTACGAACTGTTCTGGTAGGCGCACAGGTTTCGGGTATCATAGAAAAGATTTATGTCGATTTCAACTCTGTGGTTCACATGGGGCAGCCGATAGCACAAATCGATTCTACATTCCTCTATGCATCCGTAAAGGAAGCGGAGGCGAATCTTGAGAGGAACCAAGCGCAGCTTAACGAGGCACAACGGAATCTTAATCGGACGAAAGAACTGTTTAAGAAAGATCTAGTATCACAGGCAGACCTTGATGCGGCGCAGACAAGTTTTGAAGCGGCAGCAGCGCAGCTTAAACAGTCCCAGGGTGCTGTTGAGAGGGCGATGGTAAATCTGCGTTATGCAGTTATCCGAGCTCCGATCAATGGCATTGTTATTTCCCGCGATGTTGATGTCGGACAAACAGTCGCATCGAGCTTTCAAACACCGAAGATGTTCACTATCGCTCAAGACCTCAAGAACATGCAGGTCGAAGCAAGCGTTGATGAAGCTGATATTGTGCAGATAAGTATTGGTCAAGAAGTGACCTTCACAGTTGATGCGTATCCACAACAGGAATTCGAAGGGAAGGTTACGCAGATTCGTCTCGCGCCCGTGACAGTTCAAAATGTTGTTACATACACGGTGATTATCAGTGTAAATAATGATGCTATGAAGTTGCGCCCCGGTATGACCGCTACGGCAACCATCTTGGTCGATAAACGTGAAAATACATTACGTGTTCCAATGCTGGCGACTCGATTTCAGCCGCCTGACGAAGTGTTGCAGAAAATAAATGAGAAACAAGACACGAAGAATGGTGATGAACAAATCGCTGGACTGAAGGACGAGAGCCGCGAAATTAAAAAAGATTCACTTAAAGATGCTGAGACCAAATTTCCACAGGGAAGTGATCAACGAAGGATGTTTAGAGAAGGCGGGAAGAGTTCTGATCGTGAGTTTCGAAAAGATAGAGCGTCGTTGATGCGCAGCAGGGGAGAGAATCCTGACCGTGATTATAGAAGTCAAGCACCGGAAAAAGTTGTCTTGAAAATGTCACGCATCTGGATACTTGTTGGTGGAAAAGAACCAAAATCGATCATAATCTGCACTGGAATAAGTGATAGCCGTTGGGTCGAGTTGGTTGGAGAACAGTTGAAGGAAGGTGACGAAGTAATCGTGGGCACGATAGGTGGAAACAATGTAGCATCTGACCAGCAACAGGTTAATCCATTCGGACCGCAGCGCATGATGATCATGGGCGGCGGTGGATCGGGGAGACGGTAAAGCGTGATCTTCCAAATTTAATTCATAAATCTAATGAATAATCGTTTATGATGAGATTTTTTGAAATACTTAGAATTGCATTCGATGCGCTCTTGAGAAATAAAATGAGATCGCTTCTCACGATGCTCGGTATAATTATCGGCGTCAGTGCCGTAATAGCGATGGTCGCAGTGGGTGAAGGTGCACGTGTGCAAGTGGAAGCGCAGATTAATACTCTCGGCTCAAACATTCTCATGGTGTTCCCGGGTTCATTAAGTCGCGGTGGAGTAATGAGTGGAAGTCAGACTGGAACAGGTTTAACCGAGGAAGATCAACATGCTGTTAAAGAGAGAATTCAGGGTGGTACAGTTGATTTCTTCGCGATTCGTGATTGGCAGCTTTCAGCGGGTGATTTTTTTACAGATCAAGATGTGCGAGCCGCGACAAAGGTCTGTATTATTGGGAAAACTATTGTAGATCAGCTTTTCGAATCTGCAAATCCAGTTGGGCAGACTATACGTATAAGAAGTATTCCCTTTAGGGTCATCGGTGTTCTGAAGCCGAAAGGACAAAATGCAATGGGGTCCGATCAGGACGACATAGTCGTAATACCATATACATCGCTTCAAAAAAGACTTGCTGGTCATATACGTTCATGGGGATTCATCGTCTCTGCAGTTAGCAAAAATAAAATAGCAGAAGCGCAGCAGCAAATCACCGACCTTCTTCGCGCCCGCCACAAGTTAAGTCCCGGAGATGAAAACGATTTTACGATTAGAACACAAACCGAAATAGCAGACGCACAATCGGCAACTGCAAATATAATGACAATTCTTCTTGCAAGTATTGCGTCTATCTCGCTCCTCGTCGGTGGAATCGGTGTCATGAATATCATGCTTGTATCTGTTACTGAGCGAACGAGGGAAATCGGTATCCGTATTTCCATCGGGGCACGCCAACGCGATATTCTTACACAATTTCTCATGGAAGCAATTGTAATGAGCTTCCTTGGGGGGGTTATCGGAATTATATTCGGTGTTGTCGCTTCAAATCTGGTCTCAAAATTTGCAGGTTGGCCCACATTCGTCACAGCCCAGTCTATCATCATGGCTGTCTCATTCTCGATGGCAGTCGGTGTGTTTTTTGGATTTTATCCGGCGCGTAAAGCGTCAAGTCTCAATCCAATTGATGCGCTGAGATACGAGTAGGTAGGGAAGTTATTCGATAATATTGATATATATCGGGATTTTCAATAAATTAACTTATCGAAATTTTATCTATTCAGATTAACTTTCAATTGAATGCCCTTTAAGCTTGTTTCAGATTTTAAACTTAGCGGCGACCAACCGCGAGCGATTAAGGAACTTACAGAGGGAGTTCTTAGGGGCGATAAATATCAAACGCTTCTTGGTGTAACCGGTAGCGGAAAAACATTCACTATCTCAAATGTCATTGCCCAAGTAAACAAGCCGACGCTTATCATGTCGCACAATAAGACCCTTGCCGCGCAATTATATGCAGAGTTCAAACAATTTTTCCCCCATGATCATGTCGAGTTTTTCATTTCCTACTACGATTATTATCAGCCGGAAGCTTATCTTCCCGTAACTGATACATACATTCAGAAAGATTCCTCCGTCAACGACGAGATTGATCGATTGCGTCTTCGAGCAACAAGTGCACTCCTAAGCTGCGATTCAAATGTGATCGTCGTTGCCTCGGTAAGTTCTATATACGG
>JACQYX010000303.1:0-943 GCA_016207985.1 Ignavibacteriales bacterium
AAGCGGGATTTAGAAAGCGGAACATTCGGGAATGACATAGCAATATCTCTCTGTTCGAGCCCAATATCAGTTAGTTATTAAATTTCTTTCAAACTCAACGATGACGCTTTTGCTTAGAAGCATCCAAAACTGTTACTCCTACAAGCTCATTTTTCCTATAACGGAGCAAAATACCATTATCAAGCATCTCAGAGTCTGTCGCTCTTTGAGGTCTTTTAAAGTTAATGTACAAGACATCTGCATTCTTATCATAATCTATCCATAATCTTTCGTAGGGAAATTGAAGAAGGTAAGGAGTGATCTGGGAAACTTCACCTAAGATATCTTTTTGAATTACATCTTTTGCCATAATATTTTTTCCTTATCGAAACGAATTTTAGTCGTAAAGTATGCAGTAATTACGAAGCCTTCTTTTTTACTTAGTTCTTTAAATATCACTGCTAAAAATTTCTGTTTCTTTATTTCTCTTAATGCTATCTTCGCATCTCGATAGCCTTGTAAAATATAATCAGGCTCTTCAACAGTAGCAAGCACTTCATCATAATAGCCTGCAAGATCATCGTGGTTTTCTACAATATGTAACCACCGCTCGTCGGTGAGTCGTATCGGTACATTATTCTTTGAGATTACAATTTCTGCCATTCTATTTGCTAATTAATCCATGGTTATTAGTTACGTCAGTTGAATAACCTGAGAAAAACTATAAAAGTCATATCTAACAAAGAAAGCTACCAGACCAATTACTCCAACCCTGCATTACCGTCTGCTCCGCTGGAAATGGCAGCTCCCGTGATGAAGAAGTTAGCAAAAGAATGGGATTAAGTCAAATTTAATATGCGAATTTCCCGAAATCCTGAAGGTTTCAGAAATTAGGAATAAGGACGAATCTCGAAGGTTTCGGGAAGTTCTTTTATTCTCAATCTCATCAAGCTTAGTGAATTGT
>JACQYX010000303.1:1021-3905 GCA_016207985.1 Ignavibacteriales bacterium
TGTAGAATGTTACCTTCCCCGTTGCCAAAGCTTGTTAATCGTGGTAAGCTCCGAAGGTCGTAGACTCCTTTGGAGAGTCAGTGACCATTCCTTTGGAAAAAAACGTATAATTTCAATTCACTCCATCGAATCATATATTAATATACTTTATTATGAACATCCATCGTTATAAACACAACCGACTTTCCTCCAAGCTTGCGACATGTCTCCACTATCTCTATTGGAGCGTATCCTTTTACTTCTTCACATATTGCAAAAATAAGTCTGATATTTCCCGTGATCCTGGCACTCCGTAATCCCTTCAGTTTCTGGTGAAGAGGCTCGCTCTTACAATGTTGATATGGATTTTCTAAGAGAAGCTCAACTTTTCTTTGGATTATTTTCTTCAGACTCCAATATTTCTTCAATTGTCTATGGAATTCCAAAGAATAAAAGGGAATATAGCTCAACCAAAAACTTCCTTATGTGATAATACATCGCCGTGTTTCAAATCAATTAATCCTTTTTGTATCGAACGGAGGAGTTTTTTATTGGAGAGAATCTGGAGGGTTTCCATTAGTCCGAGGAAATCGTCGATGTGCATTTGTACCGCCTCTGGTTTTTTCGTATCTGAGTATAAGTACTTGAGCTCTCGGAACCGATAATACTTTTTCATTTCTTTCAAAGCTGTCATCATATTTTTATTCCTTTTCGACAATAAGAAATATAGTAATAATTAGCTATAATTATCATAGTTGTCAATATCATTGTAGATAATGATAAAATTCATTAAATGTCATGTTTGTGAGAAGTTGATGTTCTGCTATTTAGTGTCAACTCCGTTTCATAAAAAGTACCAAAAGAACGGGATTAAGTCAAATTAAATATTACCGATACAAAGGATCACCTCGTGAAACTTTCAAAGCGAGGTAAGTTGCCACTCTCAAAAGCCTCGAAGGTTTCGGGAAGTTTGATTACAACAACTTCCTAAATTCTTCTACGGTTAGTCCTGCCCGTTTTATTTGAGATATCAACAATCCGTTTTTAATATCCTTTGAATGGTATGGAATAACGATTTGTTTGTCGGTAGTTTCATTAACCATAACGACGTGGCTCCCACTTTGCCGAAGTAAGACAAAGCCTGCTCTTTCGAACGCCTTTATAGCTTTCTTAGGAGTAAGCGATGGAAGTTTTTCGCCCACGGGGGATTTTACCTTTTACTCTGATGATAACATTCCCATTCTCAACAGGGATTTTTCTTCCACGATCAATTAATGCTTTGAGATAAAGTTCAATAGCATCTTTAATAAAAATTATAGTTTCTTCTAACGTCTCTCCCTGTGTCATACAACCCGGAAGTGATGGAACATCGGCGATATAACCACCCCCCTCAGCTTCTGTGAGAAAGATTGTATATTCATATTCTGGTGTTTTAATCTTCATATTGAATACCTTTAACAAATTAGATTCGAATATCCGTCATTGAAATTAATAAAAGAATCAGAGTAAATCAAATTTAACATCTGAACTTCACTAAACCTCAATAATTCGAACCTTGAAGGTTACGGAAAGGTTGTATATTTACGCAACTTTTGTTCTGATATTAGAATAATGTCTTGACAATAGATATCTTCGTTAGTATATTTATGTAAGAAAGAACAAAATAATATCTCTTTTCCATGGAGGTTTTATGAAGCATATTATTAAAGCTAAATTCATCATCATGATTCTTTGGTGGTGGTTCGGAGGGGATGGTTTTTCTCAATCATCCAACTTCGATGTGAATGCGTACAAACAGTTCCTCTCCGCGCATCAAAACTTAACTACTCAGCAGCTATTTGAATTGCACCCGGCAGGGTTTTTTAATAGTAAAGCACAAATTCCTGCTTCCGAGATTTTATACCTCGATAGTATTTATCAGAAGTATCTGCTTACTGGACATGAGAAAACACTCCTACAGGATCATAGTTTTATGGTCTCAGAAAGATTATCATATAACTCATTCGGACATGCTCTACTCGATATCTGGCATAAAGATTTACCTGTATTCATATCGACCGATGCGATACTTCATGCACTGCATATGTCGTACGATAAAATTTTAATGGAGGTTGAACGCCGCATTCTTATTCGACGGTTAGATTCGCTTCTCAATTTACTTCACTCGGCTTTACCAGTTCTCGATTCTAAATATTTGGCTAATCCGTCAATCAAACAAATGTTAAAGGACGTAGATGTTTACCTAACCATACCCCGTAAATTACTCGATAATTCCGCGCCTCCCTTTTATCCTGACAATAATCAAACGATCAACGAGCTTCTCGCTTTAATTGCATCCGAACAGCCAGCCGATTATCGGCTGTTTGCAACTGTTTTTAGAACGATCGATTTTAGTCAGTTTAAAATTCGAGGACATTATACTAACTCTGATTTTCCCGAACTGGCAAAATATTTTACGATGCAGAGCTGATTCTCGAAGCCGCCCATACATCGAACGCTTTTCCCGTTCTTGAAGAAATGAATAGTATCATAGAATTTTTCGTAGGGGAATCAGATAATGTTACACTGCCGAATTTTGAGCAGATTGCTTCAGCGATGAATATTACATCAGCCGAACAGCTTCTCGATACGATTAAAGTGAAAGAGTTTCAGGATACACTACGAATACAATCTTTCGCGTTCCAAAGAATTTTATCCCAAATTCTGACAGCAGACGATCTCAGCCCTGATAGCATCACACCTGCATCAGCTTTTATGCTGTTAGGACAGAGATTTATAATCGATTCGTACATTACAGGTCAAGTTGTTTACGATAGGATTAAATTCAACGATGTCAAGATTCGTCGTATGCTTCCATCAACACTAGATGTTCTATTTGCATTGGGGAACGATGCTTCGGCGCAGT
>JACQYX010000304.1 GCA_016207985.1 Ignavibacteriales bacterium
ATTTATAGGATTGGGAAGTATATTATATATAACGCTAATGTTACTTATTACTCGTCCGGTTAAAAAATTAAACAGCCAGATGATCAATGTTGAGAAACAAATCAAACGTTATGAAGAAGGTGAGCAGGTACAATTTTCAGAGCTTGACAATCCACAATCTCGAGATGAGGTGGCGAATTTAATTATTGCGTTCAATAAACTTATACAGCGTTTGAATATCGCACACGTAAAATTACATGAAATGCATCAATCATATCTTGAACATGCGGATCGGTTAGCAACCACAGGTGAAATGGCGGCGAGCATGGCACATGAAATAAAAAATCCTATCGCGGGTGTGTTAGGTGCACTTCAGGTCTTTGATAGTGAAACTCCCAAAGAAGATGACCGTAAAGAAATTATCGCGGAAATGATTTCTCAGCTCGACCGTGTAAACAATGCAGTCAACGATCTACTTTGTTATGCTCGTCCAACCGCTCCATTATTTGAAGAAGTATCAGTAAATGAACTGATTAATAAAACAAGCACTCTCCTTTCTCGGCAGTTCAGACATAAAAAAATTCAAGTCCAAACCCAATTACCCGCTCATCAATTGATTATTACTGCCGATAAAAAACAAATTCAACAGGTGTTATGGAATATCATACTCAATGCAGTTCAGTCTATGGATGTCGAAGGAAATCTTAGGATTTCATTAATACCTGAAGATTCTATAATTAAAATACAGATATCTGATACAGGCAAGGGAATACCACCCGCACAACTTAATCAGGTATTTAAACCTTTTTTCACGACTAAACACAAAGGTACCGGGCTTGGAATGACTATCTCAAAACGTATTATTGAGCAGCATAAAGGTAAAATTCAAATTGATATTGCTGTAGGAAAGGGAACTATCATAACATTATCACTTCCATTAAAACAAGATTGAGCAATATACGTTATGCTTTGTAAAAAAATTTTAATCGTTGATGATGAACAATTGATACGTTGGTCTTTAAAACAAGAATTAACGAAAGTCGGGTTTAATATATTAGAGGCAGAAACCTTAAAGCAAGCAGGAACCATAATACAGGATAGTGAACCAGATATCATGATTCTCGATCAAATGTTACCCGATGGGACGGGAATTGAATTCTTGAGTGAAATTCGGTCATTCGATAACATTATGCCTATTATTATGCTGACAGCAATTGATCGTTCGCAAACCGCAGTGCAAGCATTAAAATTAGGGGCTTTTGATTACGTCACTAAACCCATTGATATTGAGGAGTTAAAGATTGTAATTGAAAAAGCTTGTGAGTCTACCCGATTGAAACGCCAAGTTGCTCATTTTATGAAGGAACAGGAAAAAAGCTGCGGCTTTTATGGACTCTTGGGTTCTTCACCATCCATGAAAAAAGTGTGTAGGCAGATAGGTAAAATTGCTTTAAGTAGTGGAACTACCGTTCTCATCACGGGCGAGAGTGGAACCGGGAAGGAATTAGCGGCAAGAGCAATTCATTTATTAGGCGAAAGGCGGGACAAACAATTTTTGCCGATAAATTTTTCCGCACTCGCTGAAACCCTGATTGAAAGCGAATTATTCGGACATGAAAGAGGTGCATTCACTGACGCACGACAACAAAAGAAAGGGATGTTTGAATTAGCTGATGGGGGTACTATTTTCCTCGATGAGATCGGAGATATATCACCTAAAATACAAGTGAAATTACTAAGAGTGCTTGAACAAAAAACATTTCAGCGTGTAGGTGGAACTCAAGATATAACAGTTGATGTCCGAATTATTGCAGCGACGAACCAACTCCTCGAAAAGCTAGTAAGAGAAGAAAAGTTTCGTTCAGACCTCTACTATAGACTTAACATTGCTGCAATTCAAATGCCCCCACTTCGAGAAAGAGGTGAGGATGTTATACAATTAGCTGAATATTTTCTTCATGAATTCAATGTTGCATTTCATAAAAATTTTAAAGGGATTTCCGAGGAAACAAAGAAATTATTTGTAAAGCATGGATGGCCCGGCAATGTACGAGAGCTCAGAAATGTAATAGAGCGTGCAGTTCTGATGGATGATGGTGATTATATCTTTTCCCATCATGTCGAGTTAGGACATCTTCATTCCCTCACCCACGAAGTGCCGGCACTCACCTTCAAGCTTGGAGAAGGTGGTCAATCGTTTGATGAGATTGAAAAACAGATACTCATCAAATCGTTAGAAAAAACCAAGCATAACCAATCACAAGCTGCAAAACTTTTAAAGGTTAGTCGCGATACATTACGCTACCGGTTGAAAAAGCATAAACTGCTGTAGCGAATAAAAGTGCGTTATAATCCACCATGTGTTATATCACTCATGGATTGTTAGTATTTCTCTATGGAAGGCAATCTTATCTTTATAAAAATGTTTTTTATTTCTTTCCCCAAAAATTCTTTCCCCAAAAATTTGAAGAAAATAAAACATGGCATAAACTTTGTAAGTTTATTACTAATCTATTTTCCCATTATTAAATGAATACAGATATTCAGGATACAATTGAAATTACATCTCCTGTGATAAAAAGAAACCTCGGAAATATTTTGATTGTTGAGGATGAGTCTCTCATTGGTTGGTCAATTGGCAATATATTGAAAAGGGCGGGATATAGAGTCACAGTTGTCGAATCGGGTGAAGAGGCACTGGGAAAAATAAACTCGACGAGGTTCGATATCGTTGTTACAGATTTTATGTTACCTAAGATTAATGGTTTTGAAGTAGCAGCACACGTGAAGTCTCTTTATCCTAAAGCCCCGGTCGTCCTGATGAGTGCCTACGAAGAAAGCAAAGCAATGCTGAATCTGTTTACACATACGGTAGATTACTACATTCAGAAGCCATTTGCCCTATCTGAAATTATAACTGTTGTACGCCGTTTTATCGCTCAACGGGATAAAAATGATTTATCATCTGCTTCTCCATCATTTTAAATTTCTATAATCCATTTTTTCTTTTTCAAAAGTTAAGTTCACTTCATCCGATTAATTGGGTGATATAACCCAAATTTATTCATATTTGAGACTCTAATGAAAGTATTTAGATTTTATGAAAATAGAAGGTCGCAAATTTGTTGATTTTCTCAATATTTAATCTGGAGTTAGCATAATGATCATTATTACTAAACCGGATTAAAACGGCATAACTGTTGCCTCTTTACGTATAGGTAACCCATAAATCATTCATTAATTATTATAGGATATAACTATGAGTCAGGTATTTAAAATATTATTTATTTTAACTCTCGTTGTCTCATTAGTAAGCCTGAGCATTGCACAAATCCAAACTGCTAGGATTATCATCAAAGGGATATCTCCCGATATCAAAGCACAAGGAAGATTTGACGCATTGTCAAGCGGCTTACCTAATGTAGGTAAAGGGCAAAAGGTTTGGTTGGAAGCATTGGCGCTCTATACAACAGGTGAAGTCAGGAATAGCTGGATCGATACGATAATTACAGAAAGTTGGTCGCTGACAAATCCACCGGGTGGATTTGCATCAATCGTACACACCGATACGACAACTTATTTCATTCCGGATACAACGGGACAGTACCGAGTCGATCTGTCGGTGACAACGAGTCATGGAACCAAAGACACGTCTATCTATATCAACGCGGCAAAATGGGTAGGAGTTGGAGGAATTGTTGCGCCACCTGATTTTAGTAAAGGTGAATGTGCCTCCTGCCATAGTGATAAAACTTCAGAGTGGCAGGGCACCAATCACTCGACAGCATTCGCGAGGAAGATTGATGATGCAGCCGGACATTTTGCAGGTTACTGCGTATCGTGCCATACCGTTGGTTATGATGTTCTGGGAACGGCTGTAAATGATGGATTTGATGATATTAGTACCACAACTGGCTGGGTGTTCCCATCACCGCTACAACCGGGTAACTGGGATACGATGAAAACAAATTATCCAACATTAACTGCGAAGGCGAACATTCAATGTGAAAACTGCCATGGACCCGGAAGTTTACATTATAGTCAAAAAGATAAAAACCAAATCGTTGCAAGTTTCTTCGCCGATGTATGCTGTC
>JACQYX010000305.1 GCA_016207985.1 Ignavibacteriales bacterium
AAAAAAAAAAAAAAAGAGCGATCTGGATATTTTGATCGATTTTTATGAAAAGCCCGACTTTTTTGAATATATGGAAATTGAAGAGTTTTTAAGCAGAATTTTAAAAACAAAGGTAGATTTAGTAATGAAATCAGCATTAAAGCCGCATATCGGAAAATATATTCTTCAAGAGGAAAAATTCTCCAAAATGTTAAGGCACTATCGGCATAATCGGCGATTTGCCTTAGCGACCAACCGTTGAATTGATTGGAACTATCACCATCGTCATAGATGAGATTACCAAAACCGGGTGGAGTTATATCTGCATCGCTTGCGGCGATGTTTGTTCTAAGAGTTAAAAGCTCACCGACAAGATGGTTGTCGTACTTCGAGAGGCGTGGATTGCGCAGCTCTTTCACGAATAACTTTATTCCAATATAATCGAAGCCGCGAGCTGGAGCAGAGTGTTGTAAAAATTTTTGAGCGTTGCTACCTCGTTTAATCCGAATCCACCCGTATGCTTTCGGACTATCTGTTCGGGCAACGCCAAGAACCAGTCCTTGTGGATAATAAATTTTATTAAATGCTAAGTCTCGAACATTACCTGCATTCGGAATCGGTTTCGGTCCACGTGACGGTATCCGCACAGCTTTTAATGTAAGTTCTTCTTGTGTAAATGTATGATAACGATAAGTCGTATCTGGATGGATATTTGTGATCAGCGAGTCAAGCTCCCGAATCGTGGCGTATGGGATGTATCCATTCTTAATACACATTGTATAAAATGTCTCGACTTTAATCGGCTGCCTGATGTAATCGATGGCAAGAACTTTTTTCCCCCGTTCACTAAACTTATTAAGTTGATTGAGCACATAATAATCGGGATTGTATGGATTGTCCTGGTCAGCTTTCCCTCGAAAAAAGGTATCCTCCGTTCCTATTCCATCGATTGTGTCAAGATATCCTTGAGCATATTCATCGTTCTCGACATCTTCAATTATGCCGGAGGCATTTTGGGCAACGATGATGAAATCAGACTTTCCCTTAAAGACCCGAGCATAATTCGCTATTGCTTTTACAAAATCGATCATTCTTCTTGCGGCATCTTGAAGAGAGAGTTCGGGATGTTCCTCACCAAAATAATAGTACGCATCCACTATGTCGAGGTAAACACCGTTGTATCCATCGGCGATGATTTTGTCGAGATAACTCGTGTTTCAGCTTCTCCGATCGACATATAAGCAAGGACTTTTCTGTGAGTACTTTTAACGCTCTCGATTTGTGTGGACGAAAAACGCCCTTGCTCGGTGCCATCGATGGAGTAATCCATTACGATCAAATCATAGTCAACTTGCGAGAGCTGTTGAATGCTGATATTTTGCAGTTGGTAAGCCCAGCTCTTTACATCGGAAATTCTCGATGGTTGGGCACCGAGCGTAGAAGGCAAGAGCATAAGAAAAACGACTAACACTTTTCTCCTAACCGCTATTCTCTGAGATAAGGAGAATCGAGAAAAAAGAATTTGTACAGATTTAAAATGAAAACCGTCCTGATAGGATTTCATTTTATGAAGTCCTTTACTTAATAAAAATCATTTTTTTTGTATGATGAAAACCGATACCAGACAACCTTAAAAAGTAAAACCCGCTTGGAAATTCTACTGCGTTCCATCTAACGGTGTGTGTGCCGGCTTCCCTTTGTTCATCTATAAGAGTTGATATTGTTTTACCTGTGCAATCATAAACCCTTAGTGTAATATGATTGTCGCTGTGCAGTGTGAATCGTATTTCCGTCTCCGGGTTGAACGGATTTGGGTAGTTTTGTTCAAGTTTGAATTGATTTTGTAACCACACCATTTCATTCTCAACAGCAGTTACTATGTATGCATCGACCCAGGCGGTGTACCACAACGAGGCAAGTGCAATGGTTGCAAGCTGGATCTGGTTTTTAGTGAAATCCTGTGTTTTTTCCCAGAGTGCGTCATAATATGAAGATGGCGGAGTTCCACTGCCGTTCCAGCCGGAGACAGATTTAGCGTAAGTATCCGCAGCAAGTAGAGAGTCAACGAGAGCGTTTGAAGAATAGATGAACTCGAAAGCGAAGTCAATCGGAGATGTAATATATCGAACCGTTTCAGAATGAATGCTGATAGACGATTGAAAAGTGTTGATCATGTATGTTTCGTACCTGCTGTGTATTCCGCCGTTGCCGGTTGACCAGCCATCGTAATTTTCAGTACAGTGTAGCGGTTGATGAGCATCGGCAACGTAATGCCCAAGATCGCTCATTGTAGATTCAGCTTTACTGATGTCTCCGCGGGTAAGCTGCGCAGTCAGTGAATCCATTACCATTGCAATTGTCCAGGGAAGTGTTCCGTTTTGTCTAACGTATTCTCTTCCAAATATCTGAATCACAGAATCTAGATCATGGGGAAGATTGTGAAAGTTAGGGTAAATATCTATATCGATGTAGTGCCGCTGAGCTTCGGCAAAGAATGATGTATCATTGTAATCTTTTCTATAATCTGGAACGGAGGCTTGAGCTTGATAAAAAACACTGTCCTTTTTTAATTCAGCCATTGAGTTTGGTAAGTGCATCACTGCCTTCAGGTTGATAATCTTATGGGCTGTGGATCCCCACGAGAATGCAAAATTGCTTATGAAAAATAACAAGAGAAAATACCGGTACACAATATTTTTAAAATAAATCATAAAGTTCCTTGCGTTAATCTAATAATTCTTTCCAGTGCTGAGCGTACCGGCTAAGTGTCTGATCGACGAGATAATGAATCGAGTCTTTCTCGAACGAGCCATCTTTTAAACGTTTGCCGGCGGGCAAGCCAGTGAGAAGCTCTATTCCTTCATCGATCGTTTTGATTACATAAATGTGAAACAACTTTTTTTCTACTGCCTCGATTACATCATGGCGAAGCATTAAATCTTTCGCGTTCTGGTGAGGAATGAGAACACCTTGTTTCCCGGTTAATCCGCGTTTTTTACAGATGTCAAAGAAACCCTCGATTTTCTGGTTCACACCGCCAATCGGCTGGATTTCTCCATTTTGGTTGACTGAGCCGGTTACGCTGATTTCCTGGCGAAGAGGTACATTTGCGAGACTCGAAAGGATAGCATAAATTTCGGTCGAGGATGCACTATCACCATCGACACCGCCATAATTTTGCTCGAATGTGATGCTTGCATTCATTGTGAGTGGTTTGTTGTGTGCGTACTTTCCGGATAAATAACCGTTGATGATTAACACTCCTTTATTATGAATCGGTCCGCTCATTGCCGCTTCACGCTCTATATTAATAATACCCGCCCGCCCGATGGACGTTTTTGCCGTAATCCGGCTCGGGATACCGAACATGTATTCGCGCACATCGAGAACAGACAAGCCGTTAACCTGACCTACAACAGTTCCATCTGTGTCGATCATGAGTGTTCCTTCTAAAATCATTTCCTTGGTTTTATCTTCCCATAGCTTGATGCGCTCGATGTGTTCATCGATTGCTTTATTTACATGTTGAAGCGTAACGATGGAGCTATCATCTTTGCTTGCCCAATAATTTGCTTCTCGAATTAAGTCTGCAATGATATTGAACCGCGTCGAAAGCTTATTCTGTCGTCCCGCGAGCCGGACACCGTACTCAATTACTGCTGCTATGCCGGTTTGATCGAATGGTTTCAGTTTTTCGTCGTCGCAGATCATCTTGATAAAATGGACATACTTCTCGATCGATTGCTGCTGCTTCGGCATCTCGGTATCGAAGTCTGCACGCACTTTGAATATTTTCTTGAAATCGTCATCCTGGTCATAAAGGATGAAATAAATAAATGCATCACCCAACATTACAACTTTGACGTCAATCTCAATCGGTTCCGGTTTGAAGGCAGAGCTTGTTCCGAAAATTCCGGTTTCGATAGACTGAATTTCCAAGAGTCCGTTGCGTAATGTTCGTTTCAGAGTTTGCCAGACACCTGGCTCAACCAAAGCATCGAGTGCGTTAATGACCAAGAATCCGCCGTCGGCACGCAGAAGAGAGCCGGCTTTGATTAGTGTGAAATCGGTTCGCCAGATACCATTGCGATCGACTTCACGCTCAATAGTTCCGAAAATATTTTTAAATCTTGGATTTGTTTCGATGACTATGGGAACGCCCTTAGTTCGAGAGTTATCGACGACAACATTCACTCGATATTCGATAAATTCATCCTCCTCTGACTGAGGAGGTGAGACACCGGGGATCTGTTGAGTTTGTTCTTCCGTGCCACGGAAACGATTTAAATCAGACATCGCACTTTCCTGTACCTGGTCGAGGAAACCGTGAAGCTTTTCATTCTCGTACTTGCGTCGGATTTCATTAACGCTTTCTTTTACCATGGGAAGAATAAATCGTTCGGATAAAATATTGACGGAATCTTTCGCCTTTTTTTCGATGTTCCGGAGCTCTCGCAGCATCAGCTCCATTTGACTTTCAAGAAGTGCACGATCTTTCATCATCTGCTCGACCTGTTCTTTGGTGATCTTTTCCTCTTTCACGAGTATATCGAGCTGATCGAAAGTAATTGGCTGCCCATTGAATACCGGCGCTATATCAGGACGCATGATCGGTCCTACCTGCACCTGAATTACTTCGAAGCCGCGCTCCTTTACCTTTTGCTCGAAATCTTTAAGTACACTGCGCTGTCGTTCTTGAAAAAATTCCATTGAGCGTTTTCGCTCTTCCTTGAATCGTCTACTTTCAAATACCGCGGGAATATTTTTTAGGAACTCCTGGATAAGATTATCCATGTCGGCTTGGAGAGCAATACCCTGTCCCGCCGGCAGCGATATCAAAATTGGCTGGTCGCTGTTGAGGAAATTATAAACGTAACAATGATCGCGGAGGGGAATCTGTTTCTTCTGGAACTCTAATAACAACCGCTTTATCGTTGTCATACGTCCGGTGCCCGAGAAACCTGTAACGAAAACGTTGTAACCGGGGTGCTTCATCTCTAATCCCAGCCGTAAAGCTCGTAGTGCCCGATCCTGGCCAATGATTTCTTTAGTTTGCTTTACATCGTCTGTTGTTTTGATTTTTAAACTTTTCGGATCGCATCGCCAGCGAAGTTGATCGACTGGAATCTCTTTTGCCTTAGCGGATTTTGCCATAAAACTCAATTCCTTAAATGTCAGAATAAGCTGTGAAGTGTATTCAAAATAATAACGTTCTATGTAAATGGCAAATCAACATAAAAGTTAGCTTCTTGTCGTTGGATGTAAGAAGCAAAATAACTTCAGGAATCTTGACTCTCAACCGAAATCACCTTACATTATATCGCTGATAAATAAGCTTTAACATACCAAGAGAATTGATTCAATTTCAAAAATTAAAGTCACCAAAACTATTTTAGGAGTAAGCCATGTACCGGTTTTCTACTTTCATTTTATGTTGTGTAATATTTCTCCTGACAATCATTGAGATCAATAACCAACAAGAATTTACTGTTCAGCCACTTCGAGAGAAGCAGGTTAAAACGCGGTCGGGTGCACTCGAAGCGTTAGATTTTTGGACACAAGCTCGTGCTTATCCGGATATGGATATCCCAGCCGATAAATATTATAAAGCATATCAGAGTTCAAAAACCAAGACGCGAGAAATTTCAAGAACCATTAGTGGTGGAAGTATCTGGGATCCCATCGGACCGTTGAATTTACAGGGACGCTCGAAAAGTGTAGCTATCAATCCACTGAATCCGAATACTATATATGTAGGAACTGCAAGTGGTGGCTTGTGGCGCTCATTCACAGGAGGTCTTGGTGGCGACTGGGAACAAGTGAAATTAGGACAACCCGCACTCGGCATCAGTGCAATCGTTATCGATCCGACCGATACCAACACAATATATCTTGGAACCGGTGAAGTATATCGTTACAACAACTCGGTTGGCGGTCTAGTGATCCGCACAACACGCGGAAGTTATGGTATTGGAATACTTAAGACAACTAACGGTGGACAAACCTGGACGAAGAGTCTTGATTGGTCATACAATCAACAGAGCGGCATTCAAACGATCAAGATGAATCCACTCAATCCACATACCCTTTGGGCGACAACAACGGAAGGACTATATAGGACTGTCAATTCCGGTGCGAATTGGGAATCTGTCATACCCGCCGGGATGGCAATCGACATAGCTATCCATCTGACCGATACTAACTATGTTATGTGCACATTTGGGAACTTCACTAATAGCATCACGATGCGCACAACAGACGGGGGAAATAATTGGGAAACTTCACCAATACCAAGCTACACCGGAAAAACTCATCTTGCTGTATATGCGGCACATCCAAATGTTGTATATGCCAGTGCTGGAGATAGTACGACCGGAACAGGAGCTTTGTTCCGCTCTACCGACTTTGGTACAAGCTGGGTGAAAATGATTGAATACATTGGCAGCAACAGCTTTTTCGGTGTTCAAGGATGGTATTCGCATTACGTTGCTGTTCATCCTGCTGATTCGAGCGTCATAGTTCACAACGCAGTGGGAAGAAGAAAATCGACAGATGGTGG
>JACQYX010000306.1 GCA_016207985.1 Ignavibacteriales bacterium
ACGTTACGCTCGATATCAGTCCGATTGATCCCTGCTGCGATAGTGCTCGCTATACCTGTTGTCATATTAAAAAAATAACCTATGACGAGGATTTTCATCACGTTTGAAGCGGCATCGATTCCCTCTTGGCTTAGAGTTTTCCCCATCCATGTTTGGATTATCAATCGCGACATTATAAAGATGTATCCGAGAAGCAGCATACCGACGATGATAAGATATCTTGAGCCGCGCTCAAACAATATATTTACTTTTTGATCTTCTTTCTTAGCATCCATCTCCGACGCTACAGGCAGCAGTGCCGAGGTTAATACAAGCGGAATATTCCGAGCAAGAGTTGCAACTTTTACCGCAACCTCATAAAAGGCGGCAGATGCCGACCCAAAAAAACGCAAGGCAAAAATTTTATCGAGCTGAAAAACTACTATCTGCGATATCCTGCTCAACTGTAAATTTATTCCAAAATGCCATAACTGTTTCAGTGCATCTCGATTTACAAACAATAATTTTAGTTTTAACTGAGGAAGAAGTCGGTACGATAGAAATATCAACCAGGATATGGAGATAATATTTATTACAAGATATCCGACAATTAGTCCACGTATTCCTAAATTGGTGCTCAGGACAATGAGGGTTTGAAAAATATTCAATAATGCAGTTGTCACCGTAACGGTATTGGTGAGATCCATCCGCTGGAGACTTGTAACTACTGAAGTAAGAGGAGAGCAGGTGTTAATCAAAATTAGAATAAAAGTTGAAAAGAAAAGAACAAAAAAAGCTTCATCGGAGAAATTCGGCGGGACACCTATCAGCGCCAATAATTTCACACCGAATAACGATACGATGAGAAGCAGAATAACTCCAAAGATTGCGTAGTAGAAAACACCCGTGCTTACAATCTCGTTGATTTTATCGTACTGCTGATTGGCATTATACTCGGCAATAAATTTGATGCTCGCACTTCCCAACCCAAAATCGATGAATGGTGCCGATGCGATTATCAGGATTCCAACTACCCATGCGCTGCCGTATAATTCCACACCCAACTTTCCGATAACGTAAGGTATAATTAAAAAATTTAATCCAAGTACAATCCAATTTCCGGCAGTATTATAAAGGGTATTTTTTATAATTCTTTTCGGCAGCCGATGTATTTCAAACTGATCGTTATACATAATCATCGTTTGGGAAATGTTACTTTATCATATTTCGAGTCGGACCGGCGGATGTAATGATCGTAAAACATTCTTAGAAAATAACTATGCCGAAGATAGCTTTGCTGCCGTTTCGATTCTTTATCGGCAGACGACATCAAGTTTTGCAGCATCCGAACCAGCATAATCGAAAAGCTGTTACAAAAAGTAATCATCTTGGCAACAATTCGAAACCAGATCGGAGAATGTTTGTCGATGAATTGATTCAAGCTCAGCATGAATCTTCCGTATATCCATTCTTTATCCTTCTTTAAGATACTGCGACCTCCGAGGTGCGTCATTGAAACCGTGTTGGCCATCAGCAAACGCCAGCCATGTTCACGCAGTCGATAACACCAATCAACATCCTCAAAAAAAAGAAAGTAGCTTTCATCCATATATCCTGCAGTATTCAATACCTCTCGGCGAATCATTATACATCCCCCGGGAATCTGCGGGACTTCAATAACAGAATTTTGCCCGCTTACAGAATCTTCCATATACTTTCTGAAAAGGAATTTACTTTTCTCGGTGAATTTTGCAAACATCGTGTAAAAGAACAATATCTGTAGTATTGAGGGATATTTTCGGAAATAACCTGATTGAGTGGTTCCGTCATTATTGATAAGTCGTGGGGCTAAAGCTCCGGCATTCGGGTATTTCTCGAATATTTCTATGAGCGAACGAAGTATATTTTTAGATGCGACGATATCGGGGTTGAGAATTAATAGGAATTTTCCCTTCGAGCTTCGAATACCCTGATTCACTCCGGCGGCAAATCCGATATTTTTCTGATTCACGATGAGATTGACTGCTGGATATTCAGAGCGCATCATCGAGACACTTTGATCCTCAGATGCATTATCGACCACTATAATTTCGAGCGTAAGCTCATCGGATAGAGCGATAAAAGAGGCAAGACAATTGTCGAGATCCTCCGCCGTATTCCAATTTACAACGATGACCGATAGGTCGATTTTAAAATTATCCACTACCTATTCTGAATATGATATCGACACGGAAATTATTTTGTCCCCTTCAATACCTTCACTTGCCGCAGCCGGCGCTGGCTTTTCTTGATAACGGTGAAATGTAGATTCTCGAACTGGATTTCTTCATTCTGCTCGGGAATATGACCCGTAAGTTTTGCCAAGAAACCGCCGACCGTTTCGTACTCAGGATCGTCTGGAATCTCGATCGCGAATTTTTCGTTAAAGTCTTTTATATTCATCTTCGCATTCACCAGCGCCGAGCCATCGGTCGACTGCTCGACATCTTTAAGCACTTCATCATATTCATCATGAATCTCACCGACAATTTCTTCTAAAATATCTTCCATAGTAACGATGCCTTCCGTGCCGCCAAACTCGTCCACAACGACTGCCAAGTGCATCTTCCGTTCCTGCAAATCTTTCATCAATTTACTGATCTTCATAGCACCCGGGACAAAATACGGCGGGCGGATGATATCCTGCAATACGATGAGATCACGATGCTCTAACAAATTGATTAAATCTTTCGTGTAAATCAAACCGACTACATTATCGATCGAGTCTTTATAAACAGGCATGCGCGAGTATCCCTCTTCCGTTACTATTTGTATCAATCTTTCTCTCGGAGTATCGTAGTTGATTGCCACTACGTCCGTACGAGGCACCATGATTTCTTTCGCGGTGGTGTTAGAGAATTCGAAGATACTCGAAATTAACTGTTGCTCAGTTTTATTAAAGACACCACTCTTCATTCCTTCATCAACGATGATTTGCAATTCCTCAGGAGAGTGGAGCAATTCGGTTGAACTCGACGGCGGGATTCCTACTATACGAAGAAGAAAATTCGCAGAGCCGTTTAACAGCCAGATAGCTGGTTGGAATATCCGATAAAATAATTGAAGGGGAAATGAGATCATCAATGTAGTAGCTTCAGGGTGACGAATTGCAAGGGA
>JACQYX010000312.1 GCA_016207985.1 Ignavibacteriales bacterium
ATCGATCTACGAGGTTGTTCAGGGCTATCACGGATTGAATCGGTACGAAGTTGATGGCTGTGATTTTTTAGCATCGTATCAAATTGCCGTCGAAGCGGTTGAACGTGCTCGAAGCGGTAAAGGACCAAGTTTGATACTTGCCCATACGGTACGATTGCTTCCGCATTCCTCTTCCGACGATCAAAGAAAATATCGGAGTGAAGAGGATCTCGCTCGTGATAGATCAAGAGATCCGATTCAAAATTTCGAAAAATATTTATTAGATAATAAAATAGCTTCGACGGATGAGATAAAAAGAATTCAAACTGATGTTCAAGAAGAAATAGAGACAGACGCGGAAGAAATTGAACATGAACCTCAGCAAGATCCCTCAAACTTGTTGAAGCATGTTTATTCAACCAAAATAATTGTAACGAAAGAAGGTTTTAAGGAATCAGAGCATACCGGTGAAAGAATAGTGATGGTTGATGCTATTAATCATGCACTCTCTGAAGAGATGGAGCGAAATTCGAAGATGCTGATATACGGTGAAGATGTCGCCGGCGATAAAGGTGGTGTTTTCACTGCAACAAAAGGATTGACGAAGAAATTCGGGTGGGGGCGAGTTTTCAATTCACCACTTGCCGAAGCGAGCATAATCGGCACTGCATTCGGATTATCGGTTGCTGGGTATAAACCGGTTGTGGAAATACAATTTGGGGATTACATCTGGCCCGCTTTCATGCAGTTGAGGAATGAAGTTGCAATGATGCGTTTCCGCTCGAACAACGATTGGTCGTGTCCGATAGTAGTTCGTGTTGCGGTCGGAGGATATATTCACGGTGGACTTTATCACAGCCAATCGATTGATGGATTCTTCACTCACATTCCTGGTCTTAGGGTTATAATGCCATCCAATGCGGCTGATGCAAAAGGGTTGCTCAAGACCGCATGTCGGTCTGATGATCCTGTAATGTTCCTTGAACACAAAGGATTATATCGTGCAAGCTTTGCAGTTTCATCCGAACCGGATAAAAATTATCTCATCCCATTCGGTTTAGCCAAGACTGTTCAAACTGGAGACGACATTACAATAATTACTTGGGGGATGATGGTACAGCGCTCAGTCGAAGCCGCACGAAAATTAGAAGAATCGGGAGTGAGTGTTGAAGTGTTAGATCTTCGTACACTCAATCCGCTTGATGAAGATGCTATCCTAAATTCAGTTCGTAAAACGGGGAAAGTACTCATCGTTCATGAAGATACTCTTACAGGCGGATTTGGTGCCGAGATAGCAGCACTGATTGCGAGTGAAGCGTTTACTCGACTCGATGCACCCATCAAACGTGTGGCTGCCAAGGATTGCCATGTGCCCTACGGTCCGACGCTTGAAGCAGCGATGCTGCCACAAACAGCGGATATTGTGAAAGCTTTAGAAGAATTAAACAGATTTTAATTTATCTTTTCAATAGACAACAAGAATACTATTTGATAAATCAGATTTTTATCATATAATCACCTATGACAAAGAATTCAGATAAACAAAAAACCACTTTGGTCAATATCCTAAAAGGATACAAGAAGATGAATCAGCATACTCAATCTGAAAAAAGACATCGGTTACGACGTTTAACTTGGAGAAAATCTCTTCTTGAATCTGACACTTTATTTGAGATGTGGAATGCACAGCCAACCAAGGCGAATTTGATTGGATTGAAAAAAACTAAAATCGAGGATCATATTCGGTTACGATCCCTCATGAATAGAATCAGGAGCGACTCAAAATGAGCTCACAAATCAGAGTTCTTACGGAGGTTGATGATTTTTTCACACGAGAGAGTGTCCCCTATGTGATTATCGGTGGCATTGCATTGCAATGGTGGGGCGAACCACGATTTACACGTGATGTTGATGTCATGATTATGGTCAAAATTGGAAAAGAGATAGAGGTATTAAAAAAAATATTCCGTTCATTTCCTCCTCGGATATCCAATGCGTTAAGTTTCGCACTGAAACACCGTGTATGTCTGGTTAAGAGCAGAAAAGGAATAGAGATCGATATTTCATTCGGCGTTCCGGGTTATGAAGAAGAATGTTTGAAAAGATCGATTAGATACAAAATCAATAAAATAAGCGCAGTTAGAATATGTTCCGCTGAAGATCTAATCATCCACAAAGCCCTTGCAGGGAGACAGCAGGATCTTGCTGACATTGAGAGTATTATTATACGTCGAGGGAAAAAACTTAACACAAAGTATATTAGGAAATGGCTTAAAGAATTTTCAGGATTACTAGAAATGAAAGAGATTATTGACCGATTTGAGAAGGCATGGAAGTCTCGTAAGGGAAAATATTAATTACCCTTTATGGATTCTGGAAGCCATAAATATTTATTAATGGTGCTGTTAGTTATCGTTGAAGGTATGCAGTATGTCTAAAGTTGAAGTTGTAATGCCGCAATTGGGCGAGAGCCTTACCGAAGGAACAATTGCCAAGTGGCATAAAAAAGTGGGAGATAAAATCAAGAAAGATGAAACTCTCCTTGAGATCAGTACCGATAAAGTCGATTCTGAAATTCCATCGCCTGCGACGGGTGTAATCACTAAAATATTTTTTAAA
>JACQYX010000316.1 GCA_016207985.1 Ignavibacteriales bacterium
AAACCCAGATGAAAGATCTGCGTACCATACGACATCAATTACACGGCAGAGAATTGCATACCGCGGAAATATTGTCTCTCACACTACCTTATCAGGTATCCGCACAGAAATAAGTTTTTACTGATACCCGTTTCTCGCTTTGGATTAAAATAAAAATTCTGTACATTTTACTTAAATAATAATTTGATTCATTTATCCAAAGTGGAAATCCTATGGGCTTTAAATGCGGTATTATCGGATTACCGAACGTTGGTAAGTCAACATTATTTAATGCGCTAACCGCTGCAGGGGCACGGGTTGCAAACTTTCCTTTCACAACTATCGAGCCACAAGTCGGGATTGTTACCATTCCAGATAAAAGACTCGATGATCTTGCTAATATTTTCAAACCACCGAAAGTAATTCCCACGACGATAGAATTTGTAGATATCGCTGGACTTGTAAAGAATGCCAGCCGTGGGGAAGGACTTGGGAATCAATTCTTATCCCATATTCGTGAAGTTGATGCGATTGCTCACGTTGTCCGTTGTTTTAAGAACGATGACATAAGCCATATTGAAAACGGGCTAAATCCGAAACGGGATATTGAGATTGTTGAGACAGAATTACTTCTAAAAGATTTGGATACCGTAGAAAAAAAATTCCACGAGACAGAGAAAAAAGTGAAAAGTGGTGAGCAAAAAATCAAGGCTGAAGCTGATTTCTACGTTCGATTGAAAAACCACCTTGGTGAAGGAAAACCAGCGAGAGCATTCCTAATTCACGATGATGAGAAGGAGTATTTTGACAGCCTCCATCTTCTCTCCATCAAACCGGTAATGTATGTTGCTAATGTAGATGAGGATGGATTGACCGATGATAATGAATATATTAATGCGGTTCGAGATGTTGCTAAGGGTGAAGGAGCAAAGATTGTTTTAGTGAATGCTGATATGGAAGCCGAGATTGCGGATATGCCATATCAGGAAAGGGAAGATTTCCTCAAAGACTTGGGATTGTCGGAATCTGGATTGGATAAAGTTATACACGAAGGTTATATACTTTTAAACCTTATTACATTCTTCACACACAATGAGAAGGAATTGCGAGCATGGACCTTATCCCATGGGATGAAGGCGCCGAAAGCTGCAGGGAAGGTACACAGCGATTTCGAGCGCGGTTTCATTCGGGCTGAAGTAATAAAATATTCAGATTTGGTGAAGTATGGCTCTGAACATATGGTGAGAGAAAAGGGCCACTTTGCCGTTCACGGACATGATTATATCGTGGAGGATGGTGACGTGATTTATTTCAGGTTTAATGTATAGGGATTTTTGTAAGGAAAATTCTCTTCTGAAGTGAGTGGCTGAGAGAGGGTAAACACGATTAAGAGGGATCATCGCTCTGACGCCAGTCATTTAATCCCAAAGAGATCTCCAAATCATTCATACTTGGTTTTGTTAATGGAATAAAATCCGTTTATTTGCCGAGTTTAGCGATGGATGGAAAATTATGGATAGTCCAATCTGAAGACTATTTAAATCCTAATTTTCTTTTCCCCTCTTCTGTCATCATCGAAGGAATCCATTGCGGATCCCAAGTGATTTTCACATCAGCTTCGTGAACGCCGGGGATTTTCAACAATTTTTCTTTCACATCATTTGCGATATAACCGCCCATCCCGCAGCCGGGTGTCGTAAGTGTCATCACGATTCCTACCCAATCATCTTTTATGTGGATCTCATATACTAATCCTAAATCAACAACATTCACAGGCATTTCAGGATCGTAGCATTGTCGTAAAGCGGCGAATACCTGTGCTTCCGAGACTATTGTGTTAGTTTGTGTGTCCATCTATAAGTCTCCTTTCCGCTCAATAATACAATTTTTCTTCCTCGTTTTCAAGAAGTATTGAAGAATATTTTTTAAAAAGGTATATTTATGGCATTACAATATAAAATATTCGTCGGAGTTTCTATGATTAATCTTTCGGGTCAAGTAGCAATCGTCACAGGTGGCTCAAGGGGAATTGGAGCAGCTATAGCAATCATGCTGGCAGAGGCGGGTGCTGATATTGCGATTATATATCGGAATAATATAAAATCAGTAAAAGAAGTAATAAAAAGAGTTAATAGAATTGGTAGGAAAGCAGAAGCATTCAGTTGTAACGTCGAAAATTATTTACAATGTCGAACTACCTTGAAGAAAATACTTAGAATTTTTAAAAGAATAGACATATTAGTCAATAATGCTGGTATATGGGAATATGGTCGAATCGGGGACATGACACCTAAGCAATGGCAAAAAACTATTAATATCAATTTAAATGGCACTTTTCATATGTGTGATATAGTGGTGTCGCACATGAAAGAAAGAAAATACGGTAGAATAATTAATATCGCAAGTACTGCAGGTCAAAGAGGGGAACCGTATCATTCACACTATGCTGCTTCGAAAGGAGGTGTCATTGCCTTTACAAAATCCATCGGTCCTGAGCTAATCAAACATAAAATTTGGGTAAATTGTATCGCACCGGGATGGGTTATGACTGATATGGTTTTACCAGAATTAGAGAATAAGAACACAAGGAGAAAGATATTACAAACAATTCCCCGTGGGACGATTGCTAAACCGGAGGAGAGCGCTGGACCAGTAGTTTTTCTCGCTTCAAAACTTGCAGATAATATTGTGGGTGAAATTATCAATGTGAACGGAGGTAGTGTTCTTTGCGGTTAAAAAATCTTTAAATTTTTGCCATTTTCGGGGGTTTTAATAAAACCTTTAAATTTTTCGGTTTTTTAAAGATTTTTCTTGCTTCATTCTTCAGAAAATTCGTATATTTTAGCCGCAATGAAGCAGACAAAACAAAACTTCCTTAAAGGGAAACTGATCGTTCCCAAACCTAT
>JACQYX010000317.1 GCA_016207985.1 Ignavibacteriales bacterium
TGCAATGCCAGCCAGCCCGTTATGATGTAACCGGTAGTAAACGTATAAAGAAAAGCGTAATTCTCGATGTAACCGAAAAATAATTGTGTTCCTCCGCCTGCCATGAGGAGTAATCCCGTTAATATTTTCTCCATAGGGGAGAAGCTTAAATGATGAACAAAGAGTAAAATAAATCCTATGAATATCAAGCTCGCAATCAGGTCGACCCACTTATAGACTTCCTGTAAACCACCAACACCTTGACCCTCCAATAAATCCTGAAACGTCCTCAGCAATACAAGAACGAGCGGCTGGTTTCTGAAGTTCGCCGAGACTTCCGTGCTCGAAGGGATCTTAGAGGTTGTGAGTAATATAATCTTGCTATCGCCTAACATCAATCCTTCGGTTGGGAATTGAAGTATCAATATAATTAGAATTGCGGCAGTACCAAGAAACACGAACGGTAGCGGGATCGAGTTAAGCTTCTGGATTTTATTCTCAAGTGCGGTAAAAGAACGCTGCCGCAGAACGTAATAAAATATCGCCAGACATCCTATTAGAAATGCAATACCGATACGATAATCATAATACGCAAACGACTGAGTGCCCCAATTGTAATGAGTGGGTTGAGTTGCACCCCAGAGATGCAGAAGAATAAAAATACCGCAAAGAATGAAAAGAATGGTTCCAGCGTTTTTCATATAGTGATGGAAATATACAACAATCCAGCTATGTAATGCAATAAATTTTTCATGTCACCATAAACCATATTTATTTTTTTACCTTGATTCTCTACCGAATATTCTGTAATTTCTTATAAGCATTTTTTAAAAACAGCAAATTCCAACCAATTTCCAAATTGTTATTAGCTTGCAGGATCAAAATAATAAAACCATGCTCAATTATTTGGTGATTAAAGAATGATATTTTCGGTCATTGTTCCAACATATAATAGATTACCGTCTCTCAAGCGAGCGCTCGAAAGTTTATATATCCAAGATTTTTCCGACTTCGAAATCATTGTCGTTAACGATGGAAGTAAAGATGGTACTGCAGAATACCTCGTCCAAGCAGTCCGCGAGCACAGCATCCGCGTAGTCGAGCTTTCGGACCTGGGCATTGCTGCGGCACGCAACCGTGGCGCCGAAGCTGCCAAAGGAAATATTCTGGCTTTTCTCGATGACGATTGCAGTGTTTACCCAACCTGGCTGCATGATCTTGAAGCCGCACTCCATCGCCATCGTGCATCTCTCGTTTTTCGATTGCAGTGTTAATCCAACATGGCTGTGTGATCTTGAAGCCGCACTCCATCGTCATCGTGCTTCTCTCGTTTTTGGAAACGTCTCGAATGTGTTATTGGATAGTGACTACTCGGTCGTGCATCATGAGATGAATCAATTTTTAATTAAGAGGATGAATTGCGATCCACTACATCCCAGTTTTGTTCTCACTTCTACGTTTGCCTGTGACCCTAAGGTTTTTAAGCAGTACGGTGGTTTCGATGAACGGTTCTATTTCGGCTCGGAAGATCGTGAGCTCATCGGTCGACTGCTGGCTTCCGGAGAGCGGCTTGCCTTCGAGAAAGATATCGTGGTCGAGCACCGCCATCACTTTACGTTACGATCATTTCTCTTCTATTACTATCGCCTTGGTCGCGGTTCCCATCTTCTTTACAACGTCGCGAACAAAGAAAAACTGTTAGGTCTAAAAACAAATCCAATCTGGAACATTATAACAATGCTATCGGCTGTAGGGAGAGGGAAGGGGCTGTTTCATAGATTCCGTTTGATAATCCTCGCATTTCTTGCTCAATTTTTTATCTGGCTTGGATTTATCTATGCAAAGTTTTTAGGTGTTTCAGATCTTCGTAGAGGAACAATTTCAGATAAGAAGTCGTAATGCTCGCAGGTTATACAGAAAAATACTAAATGATTCGATCCACTTTTACTCCATCATATGCCGATAAAATGCAAGATAGATTTAATGCAATAAAACGGAAAGTTCTGTTCATCAGTTTGTATACTGAAATCGGAGGAGGAGAAATTGGTTTATTCCATTTATTGGAAAATTTAGATAAATCACGTTATCAACCTATCGTCATTTTCAATAAGAGCGGTCCTTTGGTAGAAAAGTTGGGAAAAATAGGAATCCAAACTACAATCATTCCGTTCGTTGTGGCGATGCTTCAACAATGTATTATTCCGAGAATATTTTGGAGTAATTTCAAAGCTTCATTGGAAATAAAAAGGTATATAAAAAGACAACAGATCGATATCATCCAGTGCAGTGATGTTCTATCGTTGCTTCTGCTATTCCCTGCGATGTTTTTTAATCGGATAACTGTCGTATTTAGCGTTATCTTTTTTTACGAGAGACTTCGTGCATTACTTCTCAATCTGCTTTCTATATTTGGTGTAAAGTATATTGTAACGTTGTCATCGATGGTG
Organism: Ignavibacteriales bacterium; assembly: GCA_016207985.1. GTDB lineage: Bacteria > Bacteroidota > Ignavibacteria > UBA10030 > SZUA-254 > JACQYX01. The sequence continues at coordinate 2,427 of JACQYX010000317.1, forward strand.
ATGACCGATTTAGAGAAGAAAACATTCGGATTGAAAAAAAAGTTCAAGCTTATTTATTGGGGTGTAGATACTTCCCAATTTTATCAAAGAACAGATGAGGAAAAACAGCGGTTGCGAGTAAAACTTGGATTGCCTATTGATAAAAAGATTATTGGTTTCGTTGGGAGATACGAGGTATGGAAAGGACACGAGACGTTTCTAATTGCTGCAAGCCAGCTAAGCAAAACAAGAGGTGATTTATTTTTTCTTATTGTCGGTGGTGCGATGACGGAGGATATCGTCCCAAGCGTTGTTCGTTATCGAAAAAAAGTACTGCAACGGATTGATGAATTAAAACTTCAAGATTATTTAACTGTATGGGGGCATCGAGACGATATTCCGGATATAATGGCAAGCTTAGATGTGTTTGTATGTCCATCAGATCAAGAGCCATTTGGGTTGGTTGTGCTTGAAGCGCTGGCAAGCAGGATTCCTACTGTATTAAGCAATACGGTAGGTGCTTTTGAGGTTGTTAAGGATGTACCTAATGTGTACATTGCCGAACCTAAAGATCCGCAATCCTTTGTAAATCAAATAATTAAAGCTCTTGAAGATAATAACAAGAATCGTTATATTTTACTAAATCATTCGATAACTTCTCGGTTGACATGGTCTGAATACACTATGCAGTTTGAGAAGCTTTACAGGGCAACCGCATCGCGTTCCTAGTTGGAAGGCAAGAAGGTCGACAGTTGAACTGTTTCCCAGC
>JACQYX010000318.1 GCA_016207985.1 Ignavibacteriales bacterium
CATTCCCGTCACGATCGTCACGCCATACCACATGCACAGCCGAACCGGATACTGAAATGGAAGGAAGCGCTGAAAAAGCAGAGTCATTCATCAGTCGAGTATCTGCACCCCAGCTTACGCCTCCGTCAGTCGAGCGTTTGTAGTATATCTCATCATTCCCGTCACGATCGTCACGCCATACCACATGCACAACATTGCCGTTTGCCGAAATACACCATGCATTATTTAAGGATGTATAAGAACCAGCAGGGTCATTGGTCAGCCGTATATCGGGCTGCCACTGAGCTTGAGAAAGGATTGTGTATAAAACTATGAATGAGGTTATTAAATATTTTTTCATTTTGGACTCCTTTAATTATTTCAATAAAATCATTTTTCTAGTTTGAATAAAACCTTGTCCTGCCTGCCCCTTTGTGGAGACTGACGAAGGACGAACACTTATCTGATAGAAATACACACCGCTCGGAATGGTGGAGGCGTTTCCGCCAGAGGCGGATCCACCTTCGGCGGAGAACTCAACTTCATACCTTCCAGCTTCTCTTTTTTCGTTTAGCAGTGTTGCTACTTCTCTACCGAGTATATCATAAACTTTAAGTGTAACAAGTCCACCACTCACCCCTCCAGGGAGGGGACTGTCCGAATTTGGAATCGTAAATTTTATATTTGTGCTTGGATTGAACGGGTTGGGATAGTTTTGACACAAAACAAAATCAGTTGGAAAATCTTTATCGGTATCATCATCAACATCAGTCAGCAGGAAGGGAATAAATACTACCAAAGCTAATGTAGTGTCATCATTTTGGTCGTAAATATCGAACTCGCTTATTTCGGATTCTGTTATGTGAGTCCAATGGTTATTTTTTGCAAGTATCGTATCGGTTAATGACTTTGGAGTTTCCAGATAAAGATCATAACCGGTGTTATCTCGTATATCATTATAACCGGTAGTATCGGTTCCTAAAGTCGCGAAGTTCTTTAACCGAATTCCGTTTCCGTGATTGTTGGCAATCAAATTATTATTAAGAAAGATAAAGTTGATATCTCCGTAATCAGTATGGCTTTTTAAAATCATCCCATCGTCTGCGCAATTAGTAACCGAGTTGCTATCAACCCTGCTTGAAAAAGCTTCAAGATAAACTCCGCGGTCTGGACCGGTAATTGTATTCCTAACTACCTCTGAAGCTAATGCTTTCAGATAAACACCATAGCTTCCTCCTTCAAGCTGGTTATCGTGTAATCCGGGGAATGAAATGGAATTAATTCTTACAGCACATATTGCCAACGAATCATGCTCCGGTGGTACACCTGTTGGTGGGAGATACGGCAGAGTAACTGAATTACTGTCTATCCAACCCCCTGACTTTGAAGTAAAATTGATTCCTGTCCTGTTACCGGATGAGATAATATTATTTTTCCTGATAAATACCTCTGCTGATTTAGAGGAAAAATCAATACCGCCGTTCATCAATTCATTAAATTCTATCAAAGTACTATCTAATGCTACAAATGAACAAAAAATTCCACCATCAGAAATGACATTGTTTGTTATTTGATGCCCCTTAGATGCAAGAGCTGAGATACGAATACCTTTACCAATATTATTATTAAAAATTCTATTAGGATAGGTCGAGATGGATAAGATTATCAGGCTATCTGAAATAGTATTTTGTTCAACGAAAATTGTATCATCCCTTGAAACTGTCCAGATATTCACACTTCGAGCGACTTCATTATTGAGTATTAAAATATTTTTTCTTGAGCTTACACTACTTATTGATAAGTTATCTCCTACGGTGCAATTACTAATTTCTATCCTTGCTTGACTGGATATCCAATCAATCCGAATACTATCTATTACGATATTATTTTTGAAAAGAAATGTACAGGTCGAATCAAATGATTTAGTTGTATCGGACAAAGTTTGTAACTGACAATCTTTTATTGTAAGCGGAGTAATTGTTGTAATAGTATCTGAATCGCCGCACCGAACATTTTCACAACGAAGCGAATAAATAAAAACCGGTATTGAGCTTAGCTGCGATGATAGAACAAACTCCCCATTTACAATAGTTGAATCGCGTCCAGCACCTATAATTGTTACGGATTTTGGTATTAATAAATAGCTGGTCGTATAAGTACCGGTTGCAACCATAACTGTGTCCTGGTTTTGAGCAACTGCTAATCCTTCTTCAATAGTGTTAAAGGGATATTGCAGCGACCCGTTTTCAATTCCGGTTGTGTTGCTGTCATCTACATTCGGCGGAGAACTCAACTTCATATCTTCCTACCTTCTTAACCTCATTCACTAACGTTGCGACTTCTTGACCTAGTACGTTGTACACTTTCAATGTTACCAATGAAGCTTTCGGTATATCAAACTGGATTGCTGTCGTTGGGTTGAATGGATTGGGATAGTTTTGCAATAAATGGTAGTCTCTTGAGGTTATACGTTCTGCGCTAACCGACACCGGAGCTGAGGTGTTTGTGAAAATGAAATTCCCAATCGTCGGGTCCCAATTACTTACAGCGAAGTCAAGGTCATGAGATGTAACGAACTTTATCGAGATAGTACTATCATTACTTGGTGTAAAGGCAAAACTGATCCAACCGTTCTCCTTGTCAATAGCATACTGATTTAATTCAATGGTATCAGTTCCAATGGTAATCGGAAGCAAATGTTGGATGTGTGGATTTTGTAGATAGAAAAGTTTCTTAATTCCATCGCCTGTGAATTGTGTTATCAGTGTGTCTAGCCCGTCGTTATCATAGTCGCATACAACAATCGCTTCAACAACGCTTTGCGTATCAGAAGTCCATTGTGGTGAGGTTTGAAAATATCCATTTTGGTTAACATAAATTCTGCACGGCTCCCACCATCCGCCGGTAATGAGGTCCTGATCGTCATCATTATCGATATCGGTAAATGTAATTCCTGAACCTTGCCCTGAAATTGTGGAAGTCCAGGATGGGGTTCGATACAAAGTCCCTGCATTATTCATGTATATTTTGAATCTTCCAGAAGCTGATATTGCAAGATCAAGGTATTTATCATTGTTGACATCCGTTATGAAAAGTGAGTTTGCAGAATTGTAGGGATCGTTCGAGGTCCATTGTGCGATGGTAGTAATGGAATCGACATCGTTGCGGTACATGCAGCTTGGACTGCCTTCATTTGCAAAGACTAAATCGAGATCGCCATCATTATCGAAGTCGCCCCAACCTACATCATAACTATAACCAACCTCCTGACTTTTCCACGTGGGTAAAGAATCTAAGATTCCATTATTATTGAAATAGATCCGATTGTACTCTGCATGTTGAGA
>JACQYX010000299.1 GCA_016207985.1 Ignavibacteriales bacterium
CTGGAACACCGTCCAAACCAACATCATCTGTGAGCGGATTCCAATCACCATCGTTATCAATACCATCCTCTCGCGCCTCATCTATCATCTCGTCGATTCCTTCATCCATAAACTCATCTACTGCACCGTTATCGTCATTGTCTATTCCATCAGCATATTTTTTTCCAATATCCGCTTGTTGTACATTGTATAAGATTATGTCCGAATTAGGTACCTTGTAACGGTAGTAAGGTATATCGAGCAAAGCCGTGTCGATTATTGCTTGTGTTATAACAGGGCTATTTAATTCGCCATCGTTGTCATCATCGATATAATTTTTAAATGCTTTATCGACATCAGATGCTTCAACCATCAGAAGATGAACCCGACCTTTTTGAATAATGGTATCTTGTTCGGGGAAAGGAGGCCATCGCAACCATTTATCAGATTGGGCTGATAAAACCATATCCTCGGTAATAGTCGGGCTTCCGGTTTCGGCATTGTTATTCTGGTCTATGCCATCTGCATATGTTACACCAACTTGATAACCAAATGGGATATGCGTTTGATTCTCGTCTACTAAACCATTTCCATTATCATCTATCAGATTATCGGGGTCTTCATCGACAAGCAGCTCGGAGGTCACTTTTGGTCCATTAATTTCACCATCACCATCGTTGTCAATCCTATCGACAGCGTTACCAGGTGTTTCTAAAAATGTACAAGCCACGATGCCGACCGGATTATTTCCAAATTCTGGTGCTTTGTGGTCTCTATCATAGCTCCAAGCTATATCTTGAAGAAGATCGAATTCCGACCAATCATCTTGAGAATCTCCATTTCCACCGACGAAATCTGCATACCAGATTGTTACTGCAACTTTTGGGATATCTTTCGTACCGTCGTTTTTGATGTAATGAAGAAGATAAAGTGCATCGCTAACAAGAACTTGATTCCATGCAAGCGCTCGAACATCTAAAATAATTCCTAACCCCTTACGTGTTTGGTCTGTCGTGTCGGGAAAATAATTTTCGTATCTGTTGTATCTATCGTCTGATGCCCGGTAAAACATTTCCTGGTCAGCATTGAACTTATCTTTACCAAAGTAACCATTCCAACTTCCGGGCCAACCGGGATCGTTTTTATCTCCCATTCTATCGGGCCAGTAAGTGGGCCATGTTTCTTCATCTACACTTGTTGCAATTTCCTGTTTATCAGGACTATAGTAACCCGGAACCGGTTCAATATTCCATGTTTTCCCTTCCGGTGATGTTCTGTAATTCATCACATCTACTATCTTGATTGTATTTCCTTGTGCGTCTTTAACTTCACCACCAACAAATATACCTTGAAGTGCAAGATAAACTTGTCCGGTATTTTTGGGCCATTCGTATGGGGTTTGTTCGCTATATGGGAACTCACCTCCATATCGCCCACTCTGTCCATGGTTAAAAATTGATGTTCGAATGTTGTTTCCTTCCATCTGGCCCTTCGCGCGGTATTTCGGATCGCCTCTCTCCGTCCCGGGTTGGTATTGAGAAATTGAAAGATTCAATGCCGCCAGTATCAGAATGATTTGCAATACAATTTTTGTTAAGAGACTCATAGATGTATGCTCCTTTTTAGAATAAAAACTCAAAGCCGATTTGGACATTGCGAGGTTCGCCATAATTCCAAGGATATCTCAAATACTCAGCGACAGTATTCGGGCGTCTCGGATCCGCTCCGATATTCTGGGCTTCAGTTGTATAATCAGGTTTTCCTGTATCACCAAAAACATTCACAACGGTTCTTGAATCGAGTAGATTAAAAATCCGAAGATATAACATAAACTCATATCCCGATAGATCGAAAACTCTATGTACTTTTAAATCGACCGTAAATTGAGTCGGTCGGATTCTGCTATTTCGCTGCAGTCCAGATGTTATACCGCGATCTGCTGTGTATTGTGTGATCGATGGAGTATAAGGCAAACCGGTCCCATACCGAGCTAATAAACTTGTTCCCCAATTTTTTTCACCAACAAGAACATTGAAATTCAGCATATGCCTTTGATCCCAATCCATCGGAATAAGATAAAGTGTCGGCTCACCTTCTCCAAGCTGTGCGAAATATTCATCTTCTGGACTTGAATTGCTCCCTTCAGCAACCTGATATGTGTAGTTTAGATCGAATGAATAAAGATGACTCATTCGTTTATTGAAGCTTAAAGTAATACCTTTTACATTCGAGTAGTCTTTGTTTACGTATTTAGAATACGTAACTAAATTTCTAGTTGCTACAAATGGTCCAGCAGTAATCCAATTCCTAACATCCCGATAAAAACCCGTTACATCGATTAAAAAATTATCTAAGAATTCTTGTCTGAACCCGATTTCATACATAACGGTTTTTTGTGCCTCTAAATCCGCATTACCATAAACTCCGTATCTACTTCCGGTCTCAGGTACTTTATACTCCCCACGATTGTAAAGATATTGGAACGATGGTATCTGTAGAAAGTATCCGTATGAAAAATGGACTACA
>JACQYX010000300.1 GCA_016207985.1 Ignavibacteriales bacterium
GTGCCGATGCACGCTTGCCTGCATCCATCATGATGAGCAGCTCTAATAAATTTTCAGCCGGTGGATTTGTTGATTGAATTATATAAACACTACCACCGCGAATATTCTCATTATATTTTACCCACAACTCGCCGTCACTAAAGTTTTTTATTTCTATTTTGCCAAGTGGAATACCGATAGTTGCAGATACTTTTTCTGCAAGTCTCGGATTCGACCGACCGGAAAACAATTTAAGCTCAGACATTTATTAATTTGGTGATAGGATTAATGAAATCTTGTTAAATATGCCGGATAGCTTAAAATTTCGAAGCTTTCGGTTGAAAATTTGGTAATTAATATAAGGAAAATTCGTTATTCTTGCAACAGTAATTTTTTCCAGATTCTGGATAAAAAATCCCGCTATTAAGCGGGATTTTTTAAAGGTAAATTGAGATATCTTATTTTAGTAACAACATTTTGCGCACTGCACTGAAATTTTCTTTACCGCTCTGTGCTGTGATTTTATAGAAATATACGCCAGACCCAATAACTTTATCTAATCCGATTCTATCTGGATTAATTTCTACCGTATGAACACCCGCCGTGTAGTCTTGATTATTTATTATTGTTGTTACTTCTTGTCCCAAGACATTATACAATATTAATTGTTCAAGTGAAAACTTCTTCGGAAGTAGATCGGCAGACTCACTCTTGATTTTGATCGTCGTTACGGCAGGATTAGTAATACGCGTAGTGCCTCCGTTACTGATTGTCGATAATGACTGATTTGTCTTTGCATCACTCAACCTTAGTGTCTGGATTGTAGGTTGGTTTGAATACCACTTTATCATCACCGGATACGCGGAGGATTGAATATTAATGGTAAGTGACCTGTTCTCTGCCGTCAAGCGTTCGACGTATCGGTTTGATGAGTAACGAATATCAAACACACCTGATGGAGGAAGTGGAGGAAGCTCAAACCGGTCTGTTGATGCTTCTGATTTAATCATATCGTTAAAGTACAATGTTTGATTATAACCTTCATTGTCGGTAACGGTGATTGAATTAAATTCTCTTAAGTCTAAATTCTTTGATATAGAAGATGCCTGATGCGACTCCAGTGACGAGGATAGAACAAGTTTGCCGGTTTGATTTGTCTTGACCCAATATCCTCTTGCGGATCGAATCGAATCGGTCGTTGTGTATCCGATATCGAAATGAAAATAATTGCTTGTCACGATGTCTGATGGTATTTGAATGATATCATTGATGCTGACAGAATTATCGATTCCTCCGATCATAGTCCATCCATTATTAGTTTGTATCGTATCCATAGTAACAGGTGTTCCGTCTAATCCGATATTTTCGTCTTTTTCAAATTTAATCCAATATCCCTTTCCATGAGTGAGAGTGTCTGCATAGTAATAGAGTGTACTGTATCCAAATGCTCTCGAGATCGCGGTAGGGAAGATGCTCGTTTTTTTATTACTTCCAAATGGGATAACCGGAATAGAAACCATGTTCCAACCTTTTTTAAAAGAATAATATGTGGGAGCAACATAAAGGATTTCAAATGAGGTTACCGATGGATTTGATATGACATATGAATTTTGATTTCTCATGTCTACAGAAAATTGAGCTCCGTGAGTAGCCGCATCGCGGAGAGTTACGGTTCCCACCGGAAATATTGTATTATTCCATTGAAAGGTTATCGGATATCCTCCTGTTCCAGCTTGTAAATTGCCTGTGTAAAGAATCTGTTGATGAGTATAGCTTAGAATATCTCTCATGTCCAGTCTCGTTCCGTTTGTCAAGGGTATCAACCATCGAACATCGAAGGTTCCGGCAGGTGGGATCGGAGTGAGCTGTGATTCTCCCCATGTGGGGTCGATCCCATCAGTTGCTCCGGGAGCGGTCCCGAAGAATAAAGTGTCAAGACCCATACCGTTGTCTGTGATAACAAGTGTATCGGTGAAATGATATGGGTGCTTCCATTCATAATCCAATTTACCAATATACCATTTTGAAAATTTTTAAACCGAGTCGAGATTGAGAGCTACAAGATCGCTGTCCAGGTAATCTGTTATTCCAGTGTTGAATATGATACCGCTGGAATCTCTAAAGAATCCGAGATCAAAAATCGGGATAGATGTTTCAGAAGTGTCGTATCGCAGTGAAAGGAACGAGAGATAATCATTTCCACCGCTCGGCGTGAGGATATAATACCTTTTCGCAAACACCGAGTCATGAAGTCCAGGAGGAAGTGTATTTGGATAGACAGTCATCGTAACGGTATCAGGGAATACACCCGTGGGATAAAACTTTAAATAAGTAACTGGACTTTCGAAGCGGTATTCATATGTCGATCCTTGCTTTATAAGTCGCTTAATTGTGCCGCGTTTAATGATACCCGGTCCCTGGAATCCTTGCGGCTCGGGATCGAGTATCGTAACTGTATCGAATTGTCTTGTTGAAAGATCCGAAAATAAAGTAATGTTGTTTCGAATTTCTATGTTTCCTATCGATTGAACATTAGTGCTCTCAGCGAGATAAACGTTGAAGAAAGAACCTCTAATCTGTCCACCGCTCGTAAGTGCAACGGTCGATTGAGCTGGTACTAGGTTACCATTCAGTCCAAATGATAATGCACCACCACAGATAATCTCAAGATTTGAATTCCATTCTATTTCAAATGTGCCATCGATTTTAACGTTGCCGCTGATGACTAATTGTGCAAGTCCGCTCCCAATCGTCAATTTTGCACCAGAAGCAATCGTTAATCCCGCGAGGTTTGTTTGCTGGAGGAAACTGCGATAGACCGGTCTGTTTGTCGTGACTGGAATAAAAACACTGTCGCCTTTTTGCGGCACGCCGACTGGATTCCAATTGGCGCCCGAAGTCCACATTGAATCATATGCACCTGTCCATGTTCGAAGTGGAAGCGGTGAAACACCAGAGCATAAGATAGTGCCTCCGATGCCTGAAGCATATAAAAATCCACCACCGGTAGTTGATCGAAGCAAGTGAATTTCCCAAAGTGTATTGTACGTTGGTGTTCGCAGTAAATTCCACGATAAACCCCCATCTGTGGTTTTCCAAATTTCACCTTCATCACCGGCAGCACACCCCGTTGAAGAAGAGATAAATGCGACACCATAAAA
>JACQYX010000301.1 GCA_016207985.1 Ignavibacteriales bacterium
AAAACGAATGAGTGATATGTTCGACTAATTGAGCACGTCGGGGCGATAAATGTCTCGTGATAAAATTGAGCAAACGAATTACAATATCTCTTCGCATCATGAGAAATGTAAATATTGCTAAAAAAACGAGAGAGATCACAGTCAACCATAAACCTGTCTCTTCCAGCCATGGAAAAACCTGAGTGAGTGGTCCCGTGTAAAAAACTGGAATTAATGCGACGACAACCATAAAAGAAAGAATATCAAAAATTCTCTCAATGAAGACCGTTCCCAACGCCGCACTGCGCGATATGCCCTCTAGTTTTCCAATTGCGTATGGTCGAGCCAACTCACCGATACGCGGTAACACATTATTCAACATGTATCCCACCATCATGGAGGAAAAAAGATTTCGAAACTTTAATCCTTTCTTCACAGGTCGCAGGAGATATTCCCATCGCCAAGCGCGAAACAAATGACTGATTATTAATGGCGGAAGCATTGCCAGTGCCCAACCATAATTCGCCTGTGATAAAATCGAAATGAGACTTTGGATATCGGTTCCTCGGAAAGCAAAATAAAGAAAAAATATCGTCAGACTGATACTGAGAAAGTATTGTAAGAATGTTTTTAATCGTGGGCTCATGTATAAATTCTCTGTGGATGAAAACGATTACTGGCGCAGATCGATAACCTCGATGTCCGGAGATCCTTCATATTGGAACTGGCTATCTGGTATATCTTGATTAAATTTTATATCATTGACACTATAAGTTGTCAGGTTATCGCTGATATCAAATATTTGTATTTTATTCATCAGAAGGTCATTGGCGCTAACCCATACTTTCAGCCATCGGTAGTTAACTTTTACATCTTTAGGAATGAGTTTCAATACATTTATTTCTTGGTCTCCATTCTTTTCCATACTGAGAAGTGAGGCATTATAATTCTGAGGGATGTTTATTAATATTTTATCAGGTGAAAATGACTTGGGATCGTCACGATATTTATCGATGACGACTTGTTTATTTAGTTTGTTGATTGACCAAACAGATTTCCCATCTGTGATTATTTTCTGATGCTCCATCTCGATAAGAAATTTATTACCTTTCTTCATTGAAAGCTTGCCGCTGAATGTCTGTTCTGTTTTAGTAACACCAAAACGGGTCTGTTGCGTGAATGAGATTGATACATCTTTCATTGAATCGTACTTTTTTTGAATTTTTTTTACCAGCTTGTCGGCATTATCACCTGTCAATGCGATAGTCGGCATTAACGCAATCAACAGAAACAAAGCGAAGATCTTTTGATATTGTAAAAGATGTTTCATAAGATATCTTTCAGTAATAAGTTGAACTCTTCTTCAGTTTCGACGAGAACCTCGCGTGCTTTACTTCCATCAAATGGACCGACAACACCTGCAGCTTCCAGCTCATCTATAAGTCGAGCGGCACGAGAATATCCAACCTTTAACCGACGCTGAAGCAGCGATACCGAACCTTGTTGATGACGAACCACGAGGCGGGCTGCTTCCTCGAAAAATTCGTCCCTGCTGCCCGACGCTCCACGCATTCCCGCTTTCTTCTTTTCAAGAACAGATGGAAGCCGGAATGGCTTGCTATATCCTTGCTGCCGCGCAATATGATCGGTCAGGCGCTCAACCTCCTCCGTTGAGATAAAGGCGTTCTGAATCCTGTGTGGCTTCGGACTCCCCGTGGGTAGATAGAGCATATCACCGCTTCCTAATAATTGTTCCGCACCATTCATATCGAGAATCGTCCTCGAGTCGATTTTTGATGCAACCTGATAAGCTATTCGAGCAGGGAAATTTGCTTTGATGACACCTGTGATAACATCGACCGACGGACGCTGAGTTGCCAGTACAAGGTGAATTCCGACTGCACGTGCCATTTGTGCAATTCGTGCGATTGGTTCCTCGACTTCGCGAGCCGCTGTTAACATTAAATCAGCTAACTCATCGATTATCACAACCAGATACGGTATCTTTCGGTGTGTGACCGTCTCTGTATTCATCAAGCGGCCGGATTTAATCCGTTCGTTATAATCTTGAATATTCCGAACGGCTACAGCGGCAAAACGATTATATCGTTTCTCCATCTCCATCTCGACACCCTTAAGTGCGTACACAGCATTTTCTGGTGTCGTGATAATTTCTTCATCTACATCTGGTGAAACAGCAATATAATGGTTTTTCAATCTTGAATACAAGGCAAGCTCAATTTTCTTTGGATCTATGATAATAAATTTCACATCCGATGGGTGCATTTTAAAAAGTAAGCTTGCAAGAATTGTATTTATTCCTACACTTTTACCTGAACCTGTTGAACCGGCAATAAGGAGGTGAGGCATCTTATTAAGATCATCAGTATAAACATCACCTGAGATTGTTTTCCCAAGTGCCAGAGGTAGAGCTGCTTTCATCTCGCGGAACTTTGTCGAGTTCAGCACACTCCTTAACGATACTATTGATGGATTTCGATTGGGGATCTCGACACCGACTGCACTCTTCCCTGGAATCGGCGCTATGATGCGTATACCTTTAGCTGCAAGTGCTAACGCTAAATCGTCTGCCAGACTGACGATGCGGCTCTTACAAGCTCGGCATTTGCTTTTAACTCTTCATCAGGAATTGTATCAACCTGGCGATGAGGATCGAGTAACTCGATCGATGGGAAGACATAATCGATTTCTTCATCCTCACTCTCAACGAGTTGAGGAGCTGGCTCTTCAACTTTCTCTTCACTAATTGTCGGAGGTGGAAGTGTGATAATTTCTTCGTCCTGTTCCTCTTCAATCAGCGGCTCCTCTGCAGGTTCCGGTGCTTCTTCAACGATTTCATCTTTTATTCCGGTATGCGTATCTTCTTCCTCTTGTTTAACAATCGATACCTCAGGTGTGGTCTCATACTCTTCTTTTCCATGTTCACCCTTCCATTGAGTTAAACGTATGTATATACTATCCCACAGAGATTTGAATCGTGAAATCGTTTTATGAATGTCCAGATCGATAGCAAGCACAACGGTCAGAAATAATGCTGTGAGTATTACAATCGGTGCACCAACTTTACCAAGAAGCTTTATGGAGATATCGGCAAGGAATGCACCTACAATACCACTCCATTCTTTTCTGATATCGCCGATTATGACATTCGTAATTCCGAAAGTCGTGGAAAATAATATCGAGAAAATGATCGCATAATTCGTGAAGGTAACAAATTTTGCCGATTCTTTTTTCATTAATAAAATCCAGCTCCATAGGATAAATATTATAGGGATTACAGCAGAAATGTATCCGATGGTAGAATTTACGAATAAATCGGCGACGAGTGCACCAAACAAACCGAGGTTGTTATTTAGCTCAGCGGCTAACGTTTTGATATCATCATCAAAAGGTAAGCGAACGATATCTATCCACGATAATCTATCAAGGAGTGCTTCATCGGATGGAGAATAACTTAGAATGCTTAAAAAAATCAATAGACCGATCACTATACCAACGATTGCAGCGATATGCTTGCGTCGCTCAACCACTCGTTGTGCTTGTGCACGTTTTGAAGTCGACGTCAGTGTATTTTTTCCTTTATCTGCCATTCTTTTCTGTTTATGTAATCAAAGTATTAAGGCAGAAATGTTAGTTTTCCTCTTTTTGAAGTCGGACGACATTGCCTGTGAGCACTGGTAGAGCATCCACCATATCTATAGCGGCACATATTTTCAGATCATTGGCAAATCCGATTTCTGTCAGATATTTCCCATGATCAGAACTCTTTAACATTTTTATTGTGCTTTTACCGAAACTCTTATCAAGAATCGTGCATGCGACACTCGAATCATCGAGGATAAGGTTGTCGTCTATGGCATCTTCGAGTTTATTTATAATTCGTCCCGCACAGACAGCATCCTCGATGCAAAAATTATTTTCCTTCCCTGCACATATTATGGTAAAATCTTCCCTTAATTTTTTTAAGAAACCTACGACAGTCGAAAGATTGACAAAGCCGGCAACTACCAGATTTTTCGCATGTTTACCTTTCACGATCGCGACCGAGCCGTTGGTCGTTATAAAAATGATCGATTTCCCCTTTACAACTTCTTCAACATATTCAAGCGGCGAATTGCCGAGATTGAATCCCTCGATCATCTTCGAATTACGCTCGCCAGCCCGAAGCGTCACATCCCCGAACAAACTGCCGGAGATCTTCACTGCGTTTTCAACACTGCTGACCGGT
>JACQYX010000024.1:0-1308 GCA_016207985.1 Ignavibacteriales bacterium
TCTTCAGGTAAGAAATATCAAATACCCAACCAACGATCACAGTAAGTCCTACAAGTATAACAATACCGCTTGCACTTCTTGAAATGGATTTGGATGAAGAATTAAAATTAGCATTTGAATCAGAAGACATGATTTGTTTCCTCCATATAGCTCAATTTAGCAACAGTAGAAATGATTCTCTCATAATTAAAAAATGGGAGAACAATTCACTTAAACCAAAATATTTTTGCCTACGTGAAAAAATATTTATCTCCAATTTTTAGCTTGCGATAATATAAAAATAATTACCGCAATAACAAATACAACTCAATTGAATATTTTAAAAATCATCTCAAACTTGCAAAATTCGCTGAAACAGCTTTCAGAAATGAGAAATTTAGGTCTGAAATAAGTAATTATTTTCGTTTTTCAGCTATCTATTTCATACATTTGGTGGAATGATTCTTGCCTTTAATGTCGGCACTGAAACATTTTATTTTATCAACTCCCGACATGAATATATATGGATAAAAAAAATAATCGTATCATGGTAACGATTGCAATGAAGCCGCCGCCTACGTTGCCCACAAATTAAATGAAGTTATTGCAATCTATCCTATCACTCCATCTTCACCGATGGGCGAATGGTCGGACGAGTGGTCGGCACTTGGGAAGAAAAACCTATGGGGTACGATTCCCCAAGTTATAGAAATGCAGAGCGAAGGTGGTGCATCTGGTGCAGTTCACGGCGCTTTACAAACAGGTGCGCTCTCGACAACATTCACATCGGCACAGGGGCTCCTGTTGATGATCCCGAACATGTTCAAGATTGCCGGTGAATTAACTTCGACAGTCTTTCACGTTGCGGCGAGGACTGTTGCTACACACGCTCTTTCGATATTTGGCGATCACAGCGATGTTATGGCTGCACGGTCGACGGGTTTTGCGATGCTCTCTTCCAATTCCATCCAGGAGATAATGGATTTTGCTTTGATATCCACAGCAGCAGCACTTGAATCGCGTGTACCATTCATACATTTCTTTGACGGATTCAGATCATCCCACGAGGTTATGAAGATAGAGCAGCTGAGTGAAGAAGACATGCGTGCGATTATAAACGATGAGCTTGTTCTTGCACACCGTGCGCGAGCGATGTCACCCGAGCATCCTGTTCTACGCGGCACAGCCCAGAATCCAGATGTATTTTTCCAGGCACGCGAAACCGTTAATCCTTATTACACTGCATGTCCGGCTATCGTTCAGAAAGTAATGGATAAGTTTGAAAAGATTGTCGGGAGAAAGTACTCGCTGTTTCAATATGTAGGTGCA
>JACQYX010000024.1:1344-2580 GCA_016207985.1 Ignavibacteriales bacterium
ATGCAGATCGTGTAATCGTGATGATGGGTTCAGGTGCGGAGACTGCACAGGAAACAGTGGAATATCTTAATGCCCGAGGTGAAAAAGTCGGTTTGATAAAAGTACGCCTGTACCGACCATTTTCAATCGAACATTTTATTAAAGCGATACCAAAGACAGTCAAAACAATAACGGTTCTCGACCGTACAAAAGAACCCGGTGCCACAGGTGAGCCGCTATACCTCGATGTCGTTACTGCAATTAGCGAAACATTCTTAAGTGGGCAGCTAAAATTATCATCCTTTCCAAAAATAATCGGTGGACGTTATGGTCTTTCATCGAAAGAATTTACGCCTGCGGTGGTCAAGGGTATATATGATGAAATGAAAAAGGAACAGCCGAAGAATCATTTCACCGCAGGTATCCTCGATGACGTTACTAAAACGAGTATCGATTACGATGCTTCATTCACAACCGAGCCGGATGATGTTGTTCGTGCAATTTTTTATGGATTAGGAGCCGATGGAACCGTAAGTGCGAACAAGAATTCAATTAAAATCATCGGTGAAGATACCGACTTCTATGCCCAGGGTTACTTCGTCTACGATTCAAAGAAATCAGGATCGACAACTGTCTCACATTTACGTTTTGGACCCCGACCGATCCATTCAACCTATTTAATTGATAAAGCAAGTTTTATCGCATGTCACCAGTGGTTTTTCTTAGAAAAATACGACGTATTGCGGCCAGCGATAACTGGTGCAACTTTTCTCTTAAATAGTATTTTCGGTCTCGAAGAAGTCTGGGATAAACTTCCCCGGCATATCCAGAAAGAAATCATTGAGAAAAAAATTAAGTTTTACGTAATCGACGCTTACAATGTTGGACGCCAAACCGGCATGGGCGGCAGGATCAATACTATCATGCAAACATGCTTCTTCGCCATCTCCGGTGTGTTACCGAAAGATGAAGCAATCGCTTCCATCAAAAAATCTATTGAAAAGACCTATGGCAGAAAAGGTGCAGATATTGTTAAACAAAATTTCGAAGCAGTTGATAAAACACTTACAAACCTGTTCGAAGTGAAAGTTCCGAACAAGATAACCAGTATGATAGAAATGCCGCCGACAGTTTCAGAGAAAGCTCCCAAATATGTAAAGGAAGTTTTAGCAAAAATCATTTCAAATAATGGAGATAATCTTTCGGTAAGCTCGATGCCGCTCGATGGTACATTCCCAACGGCAACAGCGCAGTGGG
>JACQYX010000025.1 GCA_016207985.1 Ignavibacteriales bacterium
CAAAGCGGGAGTTACTGACTTATCCCAGATAGAATTGATTTGTTGGAAAAGACCGGCGGTATCGATGAATTGATCGCCGAGGAGCCGTTCATAATTATCATAGATGGAGAGAATATCGTTAAGTTTCGGCCGTTCAAGTTTCTCGGCGTACTCAACTTCTGTCATAAGTGCCGATCGATATACACACTTCTGCTTTAAATTATTAATGACATCAATGATTCTCTTGAGCGTCCCCGGGGGTAGTTTTTTGGAACTACCCCGCAACCGAAAATACTGCAATAATTGTTCGGATCGGCGGATCGCTTCATTCATCAATACAACCTGGACAGGTCCAGAAATTATGCGTCTTGGTGGACAGAGAAGTGAATGTATTTGTGCGGCGAGTGTTTCTAAAGTGTACAGATAAAAAGCTGGAGCAATTTTATTGGGCGTTAAGCGAACAAACTCACGCTGTAGTTCTCTGACTTTTCGTCTCGTTGGAGCGACATAGATGAAGGAATGGGTCTCATTATTTTGAAGACGTTTTCCAACTTCAATTTCAATATCTTCAATTGATGCAGGAAAATTTTTTTTAAGCAAAACCGGCATGATTTCTATCTACGGAAGCGCTCCGGGACATACTTCACGTACAACTCTGTCAACTGCCGACGGGAAATTGCATCTAAATCTTCATCGTCTCTATCGCGCTTCCGCAGCATCTCAAAATCGTCGAGATCCCGACTGCTCATTTTATGTAAATAATCTCGAAGCATATCAATAATTTTGTGTTGCTCAATTTTAGTCATTCAATAAATTCCTTTTTATAATTTTGATAATGATGAATTTTAAGAACTCTTCCCCAGCAAACGAATTACTCTGAATTGCATTATTCCCTGGAAAAGAATTCCTATAAAACCTCCGTAGAAAAATATGTTCTTCACCGGGATATCGTTTATGTAAATAAAATTCATTTTCAAGCTAAACAACATTCCGATCGTATATCCGATTCCACCTGCGATCCACCACAACGGAAGTCGAGTGAGATAAGCATACATCGAAAACGGCTTCTGCATCATACCTGCAACGATGGAATACCACAACCGTTCAGCACCCCAACCAAAAAATGATATCAGAATACCACAAATGAAATAAGAGATTATCTCGTGCCATCCTGACCATCCTCTAAAAATTCCGATTATCGTTAGAAATATTCCGATTATGATCCCAAGAATGATATTTCTGAAAATTCCTGGAAGCGGTCTTTCAGAGGGATGTACAATCAGTTTTTCAATTAATATTTTGTTAACATCGATTTTACTCTCCATTGTCATCTGCACAAATACCTATTCCATTGATTTCACATCAGGCGGCTATTAACATGCTTATGTCGCCAGCTCCCTCTCTAACAACCACGGGTTGCTCATCGGTAAGATCAAGGACAGTAGAGACTTCAAGTAAGCTGTTTCCACCATCAAGAATTAAATCGGCCCGTTTTTCGTAATACTGCTTTATAATTTCAGGATCGTTGATTATCTCCCCTTTATCATCCGTAACACTCGCACTCAGAATTGGATGCCCCAATTCCTTAACGACTGCTAAACATATTTTGTTGTTCGGGACTCGTATCCCGACAGTTTTTCTTTTCGTGATCATGCTCTTTGGAAGCTGTTTTAACCGGCTTGCAGGTAAAACAAATGTGTAGGCACCGGGTATTAATTGTTTCATAAGCCGGAATGCCACATTCGACACCTTTGCATATTCGCTGATGTGGCTGAGGTCAGAGCACACAAAACTAAACGGTTTGTGTTCATCCTGTCCTTTGATCTGATAGATGCGCTCTATCGCATGTGTATTAAATATACTGCAGCCAATACCATAAACAGTATCGGTAGGATAAATTATTACTCCTCCGTTCTTCAATACTTCCACTGCATGACTGATATGTCTTCCCTGGGGATTTACAGGATGAACCTTGAGATACATAATCGACTCCTTTCGTATAGATGAATACATAAGTAATAAATTATTAAATCGGTGAGTTTAGAATCTGTTTAGGTGTTTCTTCTGTAATTGAATGTTCGGCGATGTTTTCTAACTTTCCTTCAAAGTTCGATAATTTTTTATCGGCATCTTCATACTTCTTCCTCGCATTATCGAGATGCGTGCCAAGTATATCGAATACCTCTCGCATTTTAATTATATCTCCCTGAAGTCGAGAAAGATTGTTGAAGATTTCTTTCGCGCTCTGCTCTATGTACATTCCTCGCAGACCGAGTGCAATTACTTGAAGGTATGCATAGAAACTGTTCGGCGAAACAGGGATTACTTTCTTCTCAATCGAGTAATTGTAAACACCCGCGCCCTCTGCAAGTCCTTCGTCCTTGATGATCACTTCGTAGTAAATATTCTCCGCGGGAATATACATTAACGCAAACGGAAATGTTCCTTCGTCGGGCAGGATATATTTCGAGGCGATCGAATCGATGTGTTTCTTCACGTCGTTTAAAAATACTTTTTGGAATGTTTTCTTCTCAGAATCCTGCGATGCTGTCATCATCTTCCGAAAATTCTCGAGCGGAAGTGATATTGCATTTCAAAGTGTCTGGAAGGAAGGACTTGTTTCAATAAATCTTCAAGTAAATACTCACCCAACCCTCCACGCAGTTTGGGTGCACGCAGAAGCTCTTCAAGTTTTGAGACATTTTGTCCAAGTTCTTTAATTTCTTTTGTCGCCTGACCAAGCTCCCCCAAATTTTTCTGCACATCACCAATTACCCTCGCCGCATTATCCAGCCGGCTGCCCACATTCGACGTCTGCGTCTGAATTTGCTGCGTAACCGAAGAGAGCTGTTGGTTTACACTCTCGGTGATCTGTTGTAAGTTCGCACGCACATCGGTACGCAGCGCCTCGACCTGCTGGTGCATTAATAATAATGATTGACTATCTTGTCCTGTTTGGATTGTGGATTGACGCTTTAGGATAATGAAGATAAGAACGGCGATTATAATAACCAGTAAGATGAGAAGGATTTCCATAATTATATTACTACAATAATTTATTCATAGTTGCAAATTTAATCCACCACGAGTAAAAAATATTTATTTGCAGGTGTTCCTCTAAACACATTCGCCGACTTAATACGTAGAGCGTTCATACATTTGTAAAGTACAACAGACAAGTGAAAAAATCAAATATCCGATTTAAACTTCCCAAGAAAATAACACTATAAATTGTGAACAGAGGTCGTTACCCATAGAACATTATATAATTCTCGATCTTTGCATAAAATCGAGCCGTTGCAAACTCTTGTGCATTGCCTGTTAATGTGATTAATAGATAGGAATTAACCGACCAATAAATTAACTTTCTCTTTCAATATCTTCAAGGTCAAGTCAATTGTTGCAAGATGAGTCCTAAAGGAAAGCACTGCCAACCTGAGCGTAAACTTTCCATCAAGCATTGTTGAAGAGATGAACACGCGCCCATCCTCTTGGACTTCTTTTACAAGTCGCTCGTTAAACTCGTTTGGATCTCCTCTCTGCGGGATGTATTTATATGTAACGACTGAAAGGTCGGGATACTGACCAACTTCAAATCCATTGATCTTTTGAATTTCTTCATAGAAATAGCGTGCAAGAAGCAGCT
>JACQYX010000329.1 GCA_016207985.1 Ignavibacteriales bacterium
GGTCTTAAAAATGTTGCAATACTCGCTTCTTCAGAATCGATTGGCAGAGCATTAGCAGAAAGTATTAATCGCGAAGTGAAGAGGTTAGGCGGTAACGTTATTGCATTCGAGTATTATGCACGTGAGTCCAGCGACCTGAGTGAACAATTCATTAACATCCGCAATGCAGGTTTTAAGCTTGCCGGTCGAAAAGAAGAGGGAGACGATACACAAGTACCGCTCTATGCAATCGATGGTTTGTTTATTGCTATAGCTGATGCTGATGAAATTGGTGTAATCGCATCACAGATAAAATATTTTAATATTGAAACGCATCTTCTTGGCAGCAACGAATGGTACGCACCATCGCAGTTAGAATCAAATAAACGCTATCTAAACGGATTAATATTCCCAACCGATTCATTTCAAGATGAAGGTGATCCGTTATATCAAGAATTCGACAGGATATATTTTTCAATAAATAAAAAGCATCCGACGAAATACTCACTCATCGGATATGACACGATGCATTTGCTTCTCGACCGGATAAAAGAGGATGTAGATACACGAGAGAAACGAATCCGAGCATTGGATGCTGTCGAGTCGTTTCCCGGTTTACACGGAAAGATTACGTTTACGAACGGGAGAGTGAATTCAGAGATGCAGATTCTTCAGTTCAATAATGGTGAAATACAAAAAGTAGCAGAACTATCAATTGAATAACAGGAGGGTGCATTGTAATATGAAACAAATTAAAAAAGTTAGTGAGCTGTCTGTTTATCATTCCACGATACCAAATTGGCCCCGTGAGGAGCGTCCCAGAGAAAAATTTATGAAGTACGGTCCAGCCGCACTCTCGAGCGCAGAATTACTTGCAATTATTTTAAGAACCGGTACGGGAAAAATAACCGCTGTGGATCTGGCGAAAACCTTATTGAAGGAGTTCCGTTCTCTCGATCGGCTTGCTGCAAAATCATATTTAGATTTAAAAAAGTTTAAGGGATTGGGAGATACAAAAGCAATCATGATATCTGCTGCATTCGAGCTGGGAAAGCGTGCCGCGGTTGAACAGAAGAACGAGAGAGTTCAAATAAATTCACCTCAAGACGTGGTTAATCGCTTCCTATCTGAATTCAGGGGTCTTAACCAAGAGATATTCAAGATACTTCTTCTTGACAGCGCAAATCATTTGATTGATGAAAAGATTATTACATCAGGAATTCTAAACAGCTCGATTGTTCATCCGAGAGAAGTATTCCATCATGCTATCCTAGAGCTGGCTGCAAGCATCATTCTGCTTCATAATCATCCGAGCGGTAATCCAGAACCAAGTGCAGATGACATCCAAATAACACGTCAAATGGTAGAAGCAGGTAAAGTAATCGGGATTCCGGTAAACGACCATATTATCATTGCAAGGGATAAATATGCGAGTTTTGCTGAAAAAGGGCTTTTGTAGATTATTACATTTTTAAATTTTTTAAGGTTTTGCTTGACAAAATAGGTTTTATTTCTTATTTTCAAATACCATTGAACAGTGAAACAAGTAACAATATAGGAGAGCTACATGAAAAAATTGATTAATTTCGTCATCATCGCTTCACTTTTGATAGGTGGAGTGATGTTTTCGAGTTGTTCAAGCTCGCCATCTGAAGAAGAGCTGAGACAATTAGACGATTTGAAAAAGAGTGTAAACGCACTCGATAAACAGATTTCAGATAAGAAAGCTGAAAAAGCTGCCATTGAAAAACAGGTTGCAGAAAAAAATGGAAAACTTCAGCAATGCCAATCCGATCAGGAAGCGGTGAAGAAAGGACTGGGTAACTGATATGAAGAACATCTATATTTTTTCGACAATCATATTCTTATTGTTCTTGATTGTTGCCCCTTCAATCGCTCAAGAGGAGATGACAAAAGAACAATGGCAAACAGAGATGGCAAGCTATAAAGCAAAGGAAGCTGATCTTCAGAGCCAGTTGACTCAATTAAATAAGGATATCGAAGACCTGAAAGCACAATCGACAAAATTGGATGCCGATATTCTTGCATGCGAGGATGCACTTTATGCTTTATTGGGCGTGACCAGAGCAGATGTTGAGGCATTCGATTCAGAGCTTACGCAGATGGAGAATCGTGTTTCTGAATTTCAGAGAATGTCGGATGCAGAGTTGGTTAACTACAAAGATGAAATGGTTAAGATGGACACGCGTCTGAAAGAAATGGCTCAGAGCAAAATCTGTATGATACCGCGATATGGCGATCGTGTTAGTGCATTGCAGCAAAAGCTAATGGCGCTTCTAAACAGTATCCAGAAAGAGAAAACATATACGGTCGGTACGTGGGCGAGGGATCGTGATTGTCTCTGGAATATTGCAAAGAAGAAGGATATCTATGCGAACGCATGGATGTGGCCCAAGATTTGGCAAGGCAACCGTGATATGATTAAAGATCCGGATATCATTAAACCAAAGTGGGTCTTGAAAATACCTGAAGGCAGCGAGTTATCAAAGGAAGAAAAATCAGCAGCGAATAAATATTATCGCAAGAAAGCTGCCGCCGAGCCTGCTGAAGTCCCGGCAGAACAACCTAAGTAACAAACGAGAGATTTGCCAAAAGCTCTCAGATTGTTTAAATACGTTCTAATATTTCAAGAAGCCCTTACTCATCTAATTGATGAGAGGGCTTCTTGTTTTTAATAATCATTATTCGCAACTGAAAGGTTTAAGTGACTTCCTTGGCAGAAAGAAAAATTAAAGCAGGTGGTGTTGATATGGTCAGACTTCTTGGTCTGAACGATGTCAACCTCAACATGCTCCAAGAGCATTTCGATGCGAACATCACCGTCCGTGGTGATAACATTACTTGCCGCGGTGACCAGCAACAGATCGATCAACTCGAGAAAATTTTCAAAGAGCTTATCTATATTCTCAATAAAAACGGTAATCTAAATATTAATGACGTAGAAACCGTCATTGACCTTGTGAAGGTGAATGGTGAACCGGCAGTGCCAAAAAGTATTGCAGCGCAGGTCGGTGAAGAAGAGCTCGAGACTGTCGTTCTCTTTACCCGCAATGGAATTATTCGAGCAAGAACTTCCGGTCAGCGAGAATACATCCGACAGATTAAGAAGAACGATATAGTGTTCTCCATCGGACCGGCTGGAACGGGAAAAACATATCTCGCAGTCGCTATGGCAGTTGCCTCGCTCAAGAATCGTGAGATAACAAAAATAATTCTTGCTCGACCCGCCGTCGAAGCGGGTGAGAGTTTGGGATTTCTGCCGGGTGATTTAAAAGAAAAAGTCGATCCTTATCTCCGTCCGCTTTACGATGCGCTTGATGACATGATTCCACCGGATAAACTTAAAACGTACATCGAGCGGCGGGTTATTGAAGTTGTTCCGCTTGCATATATGCGCGGGCGAACGCTGAATAATGCTTTCGTAATACTCGATGAGGCACAAAATGCAACAAGTATGCAAATGAAGATGTTTCTCACCCGGCTTGGTGCAAACTCAAAAGCTATAATAACCGGTGATATAACCCAAATCGACCTTCCGACAAAAACAATTTCTGGTCTTGTGCAAATTCAAGAAATATTGCAAAATATTGACGGTGTGAAGTTTTGCTACTTCGATAGGAACGATGTAGTACGCCACAAGCTCGTGAAAGATATTATCGATGCATATGATAAGTTCCATACAAACGATATGGCAGAAAACGGTAGCGTTTAGAGAATAATATCCTCTCTGAAGGAAATGAATGTTTCCTGTAATGTTATTTCTTCTTCGCCTCTTCCCACAACTTATCCATTTCCTCCAATGAAGATGAATGTATATCTTTTCCCATTTCCTTTAATCTTTTTTCGATATATTGAAAACGAGTCACAAACTTTTCCACAGTCTGCCTGAGAGCGTTTTCTGGATTAACTCTTATAAAACGAGAATAATTAACTAAGGCGAAAAGCAAATCGCCAAACTCACCTTCAACTTTTTCTTGATCCCCTTGTTCGATTGCGTGGTGAAGCTCGTGCATCTCTTCCTCGACTTTCTTCCAAGCGTCTTCCTTCTTTTCCCAATCGAAACCGACCCTCGATGCTTTGTCTGTTAAGCGATGTGCACGCAATAATGCAGGCAGTTCTTTAGGAACGCCCTCCAAGACAGATTCTCTGCCCTCACTCAATTTCAACTTTTCCCAATTTTTAATAATGTGGTCTACACCATCGACTTTCGTTTCTCCGAAGACATGAGGATGTCGGTAAACAAGCTTCGCACTTATCTGTTCTATCACTTCTTTCAGCGTGAACTCGTCTTTTTCTTCAGCGATGTTTGAATGGAACACAACGTGCAGCAGCAAATCGCCTAATTCTTTCTTCAGCTCTTCAATGTCGTTGTTATCGATCGCTTCTACTACTTCGTATGTTTCTTCGATTAAACTGTGACGGATCGATGCGTGTGTTTGTTCTCTATCCCACGGACATTCTTTCCGTAATCGTTTGGTGATTTCAACGAATTTTGTGAATTCTTTTTCTGCCATGATAATCCTTTTCGATTTTTCAAAACATACCCAAAACATTAATGAAATGCAATTTTGAATTTGAAGCTTAAATATTTTATATTGCCTCGACTAAATATTGTTATCATGATACACCAACTAATGAACGTCATATGAAGAACATTATTATTACCATCTCAATCGTCATTATTCTAATAGCCCTGTTCTTACTTATATTAAATAGATCAGAAAAAGTAGACATGCTGCTGATAAATGGTAAAGTTTATACACTCGATTCAGCGAATTCAGTTGTAGAAGCGATTGCAATTCGTGGTGATAAAATCATCGGTGTCGGCAGCACAAGTGAGATAACGGGCAAGTTCGATTCTGATAATATTATCGACCTTAAAGGTAAGACCGTGCTTCCCGGTCTTATTGACGGACATGCGCATTTGTTAGGAGAAGGTGGACGTTTGGAGATACTCGATCTTGTTGGAACAACATCTGTAGAGCAGATAACGGAAATGGTTAAGGATAAAGTTAAAAAAGTTAAAACTGGAGATTGGATCCTTGGTCGAGGATGGGATCAAAATAATTGGGTTGTGAAGGAGTTTCCAACCATGGAAGCTTTGAATCGAGCTTCAC
>JACQYX010000330.1 GCA_016207985.1 Ignavibacteriales bacterium
ACTTGTAGATAAATCAACACTACTGGTTGTTCAAGGAATTACCGGCGGTGAAGGAACATTCCACACACAACAAATGATTGCTTACGGAACAAAAGTCGTTGCCGGAGTTACACCGGGTAAAGGTGGACTTAGCTATAACGGCAGTGATCAATATCCATTTAAAAAATCGGTGCCCGTTTTTAACACGGTTGCCGATGCAGTAAAAAATGAAGGAGCAAATACTTCTGTAATTTTTGTTCCCGCTGGATTTGCCGCCGAGGCGATTATGGAATCGGCAGAAGCAGGAATAAAACTAATCGTTGCAATCACGGAGGGAATTCCTGCACGCGATATGGTAAAAGTATATGAATATCTCCAACGCACTGGTACACGCATGATCGGTCCAAATTGTCCAGGAATTATTTCACCTGGCAAGGCAAAGGTTGGAATTATGCCCGGATTCATCCACAAACCGGGATCGGTTGGAGTGATTTCGAGGAGTGGTACTCTCACCTATGAAGCTGTATGGCAGGTCACCCAGCTCGGCATGGGGCAAACAACCTGTATCGGTATCGGTGGTGATCCCGTTGTTGGTACACGTTTTCTCGATGCGTTGAAATTATTCAAGGATGACGATGAAACAAAAGCAGTCATCATGATAGGCGAGATTGGTGGAACCGCAGAAGAGGAAGCGGCGGAGTATGTCAAGAATAATTTTGATAAACCGGTCATTGGGTTTATAGCAGGTAAAACAGCACCTCCGGGAAGACGCATGGGGCATGCCGGTGCAATCATCTCCGGCGGTAAAGGAACTGCAGTAGAAAAAATGGCAGCGATGAAGAAAGCTGGCATTCATGTCGTCGAAAGTCCGGCGCTCATCGGTGAGATGGTAAAAAAGGTATTAGGTAAAAGCGCAGCGAAGAAGAAAATAATCGTTGTCTCAAAGAAAAGTAAAAGGTTAAAAGGAAAGAGTAAAAAATGATTGAACGAACATTGGCAATTTTAAAACCGGATTGTGTCAGAAAACGATTGACCGGAGAAGTGATAGCGCGAATTGAGAAAGCCGGATTTAAAATTTTAGGGATGAAGAAAGTTAAATTGACAAAAGAAACTGCGGGCGGTTTCTATGCGGTTCATAAAGGCAAACCATTCTACGATGGACTCGTTGAGTTTATGAGCTCGGGTCCTTGTGTACCGATTGCGTTAGAGAAAGAAAATGCCATTACAGACTTCCGAGCACTCATTGGTGCGACCGATCCGAAGGAAGCAGTTCCGGGGACAGTCAGAAAATTATTTGCCGACAATAAGGGAGAAAATATTGTTCACGGTTCCGACTCGCCGGAGAACGGGAAGATCGAAGTTGCATACTTCTTCTCCGACCGAGAGTTGGTTGAATTAGGATGATTCTCATTTAGGCAGGGGACAATGAGATTCAAGCTTGAATCTTAAAGCGTGAGTTTTACGTTCATTCAATTATTCGCCGATTCTTGTCTAAGGAACGGCGTTTTATTTATTTCCCTCTTTGTTTTCTTACCTCATACAAAAACACAGCACTCGCACTTGCTACATTGAGTGAGTCGGTATTTTTCATCATCGGAATCGTGATGCATTCGTCGCATACATTCAGAATTTTATTGGAAATTCCTTCACCTTCGTTTCCAAGAACAATGCAAATATTTCCGGAAAGATTACTCGAGTAAATTGATGATTCATCATGTGGATGAGTAGCTATAATTTTAACTTGATACTGATGCTTAAGCGTAGTAAGTGTTTCTTTTAAACTATTAGAATGTATCACTGGTATTTGAAAAACTGCCCCCATAGAATTCCTTACTGCCCGGCGCAAGTATGGACTACTCGAAGTTTCACCCACAATAATTCCATCTACACCAAATGCGGCACTATTTCGGACGATGACACCGACGTTTTCCGAATTGACTAATCCATCTAATGCGACAAAAAAATATGGTTGTCTGAGTCTCTCCACCGTCTCATTTAAAGATAATTCGGTTGGTACTTTAGCAATAGCCAGTATACCTTGATGAAGATTATAACCGACAATTGTCTCGATAAGAGATTTTTCAGCAAGAAATATTTTTAGTGCTGAAAGTTGAGTTATGGGATGTCCAGTGTCGGATGGCTGATAGTGGTTGGGAAATAATTGTTCTAACCATTGAGGTGTCAGCAGTAGTGAGAGGATGGTGAGATTGGAGGAAAGCAGTCGGCGTACGACTTTTTTTTTTTTTGTGACAAATATTACCCGCTGCCAATGTTCCATCGGACGACGGAGGGTTCGGTATGGCTGTCATTCTGGAAGATCGAGCGATGTAATTTTTTGAATATTCAGATTTGCATTCATTTCTTTCTAAGATACAAGGAGCGTCGTTCAAAAACAAACTGTTGGTGTATTACTCTAAATTTATTATAATATAATGTACAATGAGAAATAAAATGAAAGTTATAATAACTGGCGGAACAGGATTAATCGGCAAAGCTCTCGTTAAACGTCTGGCTGAATTGAACCATCGAATAGTGGTCCTGACGCGAGATCCGACCATAGCGGTAAAATATTTTCCCGTTTCAGTAGAGGTTGAAAGTTGGGATGGTAAAACGATTGGAAGTTGGTCACGTGTTGTTGATGGAGCAGATGTTGTAATCAATCTGGCAGGCGAATCAGTAGCTGCAAAGCGATGGACACCTGCTCGTAAAGCGTCCATCATGAACAGTCGGATTGATTCAACACGAGTAATTGTTGATGCGATCGGACGTGCTGAAAAGAAACCACAGCTACTCATAAATGCTTCTGCCGTCGGATATTATGGGAACGTCGAAAGTGGTGATGTCGTCGAGACTTTACCAGCAGGAAATGATTTCATCGCTAATGTTTGCATGCGATGGGAAGCAGTAGCGCTTCAGGCAGAAAGGTTCGGTTTGAGAGTTGTTCTGTTAAGAATTGGCATCGTACTCGATAATAGCGGCGGTGCAC
>JACQYX010000295.1:0-1530 GCA_016207985.1 Ignavibacteriales bacterium
AAGTTGAGTTGAATAAAAGTTTATCTCGGTGGAACAATCTAAATATACCTCCATTCATCTTTGAAAAATTCGTTGCAGTTACAGGTGAAAAAGGTGAACAGCGGCCAAATGATTATAGAATAATATTCGATTCTGTCGGTGTTGATACATCTCTATCCATGAAAATAGGTACACGTACCTATCCCCCAAAACCTGTAAACTTCAAAGTGTTCAACAAAAGTACAGAGAAATTTATCTACTTCGGTTTTATTGAAGTCGATACTACACTTGGAGTTGGTAAGTTTTCTGCAAAAGGTGCTTACAAAGACAGGATTGTTTTCCTTGAGCCAAATATCAATGATACATTAGTATTCACATGGTGGTTTTATCTTTCAAGTGGACCGGATAGCACTCAGAGGATACCGCAATCGGGAGATACAGCAACAATAATTCTGAAGAAACCATTTTTGGCATCTGATATCTTTCGATTTACAGCATCAAAAGGAAAAATTGATGTAAACCGAGCTAAAGCAGAATTAGAAAAAATTAAAGTCGTGCCTAATCCATATGTCGCATCGGCGGCGTGGGAACCGAAAAATCCTTACAGTAGTGGGAGAGGTCCACGTTCAATACATTTTATTCATTTACCGGCAAAATGTACAATCAGAATTTTCACAATAAATGGTGAGCTTGTAAAAGAAATTCAACACGAAAGCCCATACAGTAATGGTACAGCTTATTGGGATTTGCTGACGCAAGACAATTTATCTGTTTCTTATGGAGTCTACATCTATCATGTTGAAGCTCCAGAAATCGGTGAAAAGATTGGCAAGTTTGCCATCATTAAATAAATACGGTAAAGGAGATTGTTATGAAAAGAACATTTATCCTCATTATCATTGCAATTATTATTTGTTTCGACATTGGAACTATTCTCACAACTCCATTTTATGGGATACGTTTTTCAGGCAGCATCAATAACTATGGAACGAAAATGCAAATAAGCGGCGATGATCTCTTGATCCGCTACGATCCAGATGCACAGCGCGCAGGTAACAATGAATCCATTGATGCAAACAATGCGACAGATGATTTTGATTTACCGTTGAAGTTATAAATCGGACTATCAAAAGACTTTCATATTACTGATGATCATAGGTTTACATTTGCGGTCGATACCGCTCATCCAAATGATAATGCACAGTAAGTTAATGTGGGTGGAGAACTGGGCTTATTTAATAAATTATTATTCCCCCGTGCAGGATATAAAACATTATTTCTCAAAGACAGTCAGGAGGGATTAACCCTCGGAATTGGCTTAAATTACACTGGATTACAGTTTTTAAACGTCGCTGTTGATTATGCTTTCCATAAATACCGATATCTTGGAAATACACACAGCTTCGGCATCTTATTAAAATTTTGACATTAATTAATAAAGTCAGTATATTTCTGCGGTTGATTTTTGCATTATTTAAAATCGAAATAGATAATTTGTAATAGTTCACAATTATTCATTAACAAAAGTGAGGAGTATATGAGAAAGTATAC
>JACQYX010000295.1:1585-3419 GCA_016207985.1 Ignavibacteriales bacterium
TCATCGCTGATGTACACACTGATTCGGCTAGTGTTACCTTCGAGGTAAATATGAGTGTTAAAATGTTAGAAGGTAAATTCAATCCGGCTACACAGAATGTATTTATCCGTGGAGACTTTAACGGTTGGTCGACCACAGATCAAATGACAGATGCCAATGCCGACTCGATCTATGATGTTAATATTACGAACCTGACGGTTGGAAGCACCGTAAATTTTAAATTCTACTTTGATAATCCTGATACGTGGGAAAGCGATCCGAATAGACAGTATGCTGTTCCTTCAGGCGGCGGGACATATACTGATTATTTCGATCGAGATTCTGTGGTGACTATTCCTGTTGGGAAAGCAAGCGTAACATTTAAATGTGATATGCGAGTGAAGATGAAGGAGTTACAATTCAATCCGTCAACACAAAATTTATTTGTTCGCGGAAGCTTTAACGGATGGGCAAGCACCGATCGGCTATCTGATGCGAATAGCGATTCGGTATATGAAAAAACCATCGATAGCTTAGAAATAGGCAGCACTGTTTACTTTAAATATTTCTTCGATAATCCTGATACGTGGGAAAACGATCCTAATCGATCATACATCGTTCCATCCGCCGACGGCGAGTTCCGAGATTATTTTGATCGAGATTCTGTTGTTACAATAACCGGAAATGGAAATATCCTCTTTCAGGTCAACATGAGTGTTATGACAGAGATCGGAATCTACGATCCTAACATTGATAAACTGCAGGTTCGCGCAAGCTTCAACGGATGGAGCGGCAACGATACAGCACGATCTCATTTGAATCAAGACTTCCTCGATCCAAACATTTGGTTCCTCGATGTTCCTTTTTCAAATACTGGAATTGGTGAATTACAGTATTATAAATATTATGTTGTTCTACAAAATCCTGGCATCTGGACAGATGGATGGGAGCGTCCATGTTCACGCGGTGGTGGAAATCGCGAAGTTCCATTCTTGGCTCAATCAAATCAAGAAGCACCGTATGCGTATTATGATGATATCGATCCCGAGTGGGTGATCGACACAAGTAAACATCTACAAGCTATATTCAACGTGAATATGAAACCAGCGATGGATGCGGGATTACAAGCAATTCCATTTAATCCGGCACTTGATACTGTTTACTGGATTGGTGAGCAGCCGTCTTTCGTTCGAACTCAGGGATGGACCGATGGCGATCAAATGCGAGTATTGCAATTAACCGATCCTGATGGTGATTCGATCTATACTGGAACAATGTCGATTCAAACCCCATCATTTAATTCGTTTGTTTATCGATATGCCTTCGTCAGCGGAACAGACGCTTCGTGGTACCATGAACCAGCCGGGTTCGGTTCGTTTGCATATCGAGTCCGTTTCATTGGACAAGATACAGCTCGTTCATTCCCAGTCAACCCATGGAATATGCCTGTTGATACATGGACTAATGCAGATGTGAAGAAGGATCAAGAAACTGATCCATATACATCGTATCTATTTGTCCGTGAAGATAATAATTTGGTGCCACAGGCATATCAATTATTCCAGAATTATCCTAATCCATTCAACCCGGTTACAACGATTAGATTTACTGTCTCTAACCAAACATTTGTAACTTTGAAGGTTTATAATATGCTTGGGCAGGAAATTACTACACTTGTAAATGAAGAATTAACTCCCGGAACATATCGGGCAAACTTTAGTGGTACTTCGCTTGCAAGTGGCATGTATTTCTATCAATTAAATACGAGTAAATATATAGAAACAAAAAAGATGTTATTACTCAAGTAAATTTGAGTTATAACTTTCAAAAAAAAGCCGGATCGAGTAAGAGCCGG
>JACQYX010000296.1 GCA_016207985.1 Ignavibacteriales bacterium
AGTTCAGTCGGATTCAGAAAAGTTCCACACTTCTCACACTGATCGCCTCTCGCATCGGGATTACTGCAGATTGGACATGTCCCCTCAACATAGCGATCCGGTAAAAACATACCTGCTTTTTCATCATAAAGCTGTTTCTCTTTTTTTTCCTTAAGAATACTCGCATGATAGAGTGATAAAAAGAAATCTTTTACCGTCTCGTGATGCAGCGCTAGCGAAGTACGGGAATAATTATCAAAGCTCATCCCGAATTTCTCGAATGCTTTCTTATTAAGCTCGTGGTAACGATCGACAATCGCTTGGGGAGTAGTTTTCTCTTGATCGGCAGTTATTGTTATGGGAACACCATGCTCATCCGATCCGCAAATGAATAAGACATCACGTTACATCGAACGCTGATCCCGCACATAAATATCGGCAGGTAGATAAGCTCCTGCTAAATGTCCCAGATGAATTTTACCATTGGCATACGGTAACGCTGCCGTAACGAGAATCCGATCAAATGATTTTTTCACAAATATCCTTTCAGGTCAAGTTCACTCGATATAGTATCGTGATATATCTTACCGATTGCTCGATGCAATACCCGTGAACTTTTTCAATTTAAATGTAAGATCGATTAATAACAGGGGAATATAAACATTTTTACCGAGAAGTGAAACTGCACGATCGATTGCCCCAAACGAACCAGCGTAATCCCAATCTGGATAATGATTAATAAATTTCTCGTGTGCTTCAGTAGAAGGTAAAGGGTATTCACTTTTTATTCCTTCTTTCAGCAACATCGAATCCTGAAGCCACTGCTGCATCAAACGAAGGATATCTTCGATTTCAGGTTTCTGATAATTATCAATTAGCTTTTCAATTTCTTCGAGGACCGCCATTCTTGATTTCATCAACATTGCTCTTAAAAGCCCGATGGCTTTATTTTGCCGATCCTCATAATCTGCGTCAATATACCGCAATGCTTTTGTATAGTTACCATTGACTGATCGAGCAATTGTTTTTGATCGCTGAAGTTCGATATTCCTATTTTCATGTAGAGCTTGAGCGATAACATCTTCTCCTAGCGGATCGAGCCTGATCAGTTGGCAGCGGGAGATGATCGTTGGCAACAATGATTCTACTGATGTAGTTGTAAGTATTAACAAAGTATCCGGATGCGGTTCTTCCAGTGTCTTGAGGAGAGCATTTGAAGCTTCATCACTCATTTTATCTGCATCTATGATGATGAATACTTTTTTCCCTTGTCCAAATATCGTCAGCGCAGCCTGCCTCCGAATTTCTCTGATGCTGTTGATCTTAATCGTATTTGCTCTCAATAATGAGATTTTATGGTATGGATTGCTCGCTTTAAGATTCAATTGCTCTTGAATAGCTATGATATCATCATCATTGAGCTTCGCCAGAGGTGGATCGTTTGATTTTTCATACCGACCGACAGGCAATGGGAATATCAATTTTAAATTTGGATGCTGCAACGTTTTGAATTTTCGGCAGCTCGCACAATTGTCACATGCTTCCTCCTGACCGTGCTCACAATTAATTACTTTTGCCAATTCCAATGCTATCGCGTATTTTCCTGAACCTTCTTGACCAATGAAGAGATAAGCATGAGCAAGTCGATTCCGCTGTAACGATACTCTCAGTATCTCTTTTGCTCTCGATTGACCAACGATAGATGCCCAGCTCATGTAAATGCCTCAGAATGCATGACCGATACCAAAGTGGAATACACCTCGACTGAGTACTTCATTGAAAAACCTTTTTTGAAAAATTGTATTCCTCCCGTTATCTGCGGAGGGATCGTAAACGCGAAAACCGTAATCGATGCGGAAGGGTCCGAAGAAAGTTTCATATCGTAAACCTATTCCAGCTGCCACGGCAAAGTCTTTAAATCGGAAATCAAGAATATCAGCCCATGAATTCCCAAAATCGAGAAAATATATACCGAGGATGTTTTCCAGCTTAATAAACCATAAATCACTATGACCCTGGAAATGACTAATACGCATTTCGATGCTGCCTTCGAAAATAAAATTCCCTCCGAATTGAATAAGTTCCTTTGGCATAGCACCAAGCTCACGTGCATTCCAGCCACGGACGCTGCCGCTGCCGCCTGCAAAATATCGGCGGTTCAATGGAATACTGACAGAACTTCGCCTGCTCTCACCGTACTTATTTTGGTAACCCGATTTTAGTTTCCATGCAAGAATATTAAATCGGCGCCAAGTCAAATCCTTATACCACCTACCAAGTAGTGTCATCTTATAATATTGCGTAAATGGAAGACCAGCCCTTATTCCCGGTAGAAGTTTTGGAAGAATTCCTGATTCCTCGATCGATATACTATTAAAAAATCCATCTGTCGGTGCGAAGATATCATTGGTTTTGTCTCGCTGCAAGGTAAGCGTTAATATTGAGTTGAATTGTGGTTGATCCTCCTGACGAAGCACGTTAAGAACAGATTGTGTTTCGATAGTATCTTGTAATATTTCCGGGCTTACTCGCTCCAACGTCCAATCAAAGAATCCGTAAGTATATCTGGCAAATTGATTACTGAAACCAATTTTATTTCTTAATATCGAGAGAATATATGTCTGTTGCTTTTCCGCACTCAGAGTCGAAGTCCACGAAGCACTTAACGTTCTTGTAAGAAGATAGGGTTGGATCACCTGAAATTGTAATTCGATCGTACCCCTTACCGAGAAATCTCTCAATCCATTACCCTTGAATACACGATCGAAATCCCAGCGTTGGATATCCTGTGTACGGATACGCATATGAGTGTTAAACGTTCGCGCGTCGCCGAGGAAATTACGATTAACGTAGCCAATACCAATACCTAAATTAAAAAATCCCCCTTCATCGGAAACAATAAATTCCGGAGACAACTCGTTTCGTGTTTTGGGCCTGACGTAGATCTCGATTGGAACGACATTCGACGATGCTGTATCTGAAATATATGGATGGTCGATACGGGCAGATTCAAAAAGTCCAAGCCGATTGAGATTCCGCTCACTCGACATAATTTTTTCACGACTATACATATCACCGTGTTTAAAATCCAGATGCCGAGTGATGAGTTTATTTACAATATCTTCACGCCGGGGATCGACCGATACAGATGCCTCTCCAAACGTATAATAACGACCGATATCAAAAAAATATTTTAAAAAAAAATTCCCCGATGATAAGATTTCATATTTCCCCGATTTTTCTGTGATAAAACGAGCGGTCGGGAAACCATTATCAGATAATATATTTAAGACACGTCTGATTTCTCCTGAGGCTCTATCCTCAATAAGTGGCACACCTTTTTTAATCATCGGCTCAGCAAGAATTTTCGATCGGATATCAGGGTGCAATTCTTCGAGTCCTACATAGAGAACGCTGTCAACATACGACTGGCGATTTTCGACTATAGAAAATATTAAATCAACCCGATGTTCAACCGAATCCAGTACCGTCGAACCGGATATGATAGAATGATGATATCCGTTATTCTGATAAAACAATTCGAGTCGTCGAATATCCTCGTTGAATATTTCTGGGGCAAAATATTCTGGTTTCGAGCCGAGTTTCTCTCCTATTGTTCGATACATAAATTGTGAGAAGCCGCTAGGTGTTTCTTTAGAAAGAACCAACTCATTGAGTATATCGGGTTTGAACGATTTATTACCGCGAAATTCGATTCTATTAATTTCATACTTTTGCTCATCGACTTTTGAAGGTTGAGCCCGAGCCGTTGAGTAATATCCGATTGCAAACGTGATTGCAATCCGGAACGCCAACCTAAAAAGGATGTTTCTTATAAGATTCATTACAGCGAAATTCTCGATACTTTATAAATAAATTGAATAATAAAAAAACCCATCCTACAACGGTGCTGGATGGGTTCGAATAGAATTGTGTATACCCTATGAAGAGCTGATACAAAAATTAATACTCGTTTTCATCTTCAAAGAAAAAATCGCTTTCTGTCGGATAGTCGGGCCAGATTTCTTCCATACTCTCATACGGTTCGTCTGAATCTTCCAACTCCTGCAGATTCTCGATTACTTCCGGTACTGCACCTGTACGGAGAGCGTAATCGATCAATTCCTCCTTGGTTGCAGGCCAGGGCGCATCATCGAGATACGAAGCGAGTTCCATTGTCCAAATCATATCAAAGGTTCCTCAATTTATAAAAAACACCAACCCAAGATTGCATACTCAACGTTTAACAAGTTGTTTTCGATATTCTTCTACGCTGATATCATCGAAAAAATAATCCATGGGATTTTTGCAGATACCATTATGACGTACTTCGTAGTGAAGATGAGGACCACTAACGAGTCCCGATTTACCGCTTTTAGCGATCAGATCACCACGTTTTAATCGTTGTCCTTCCCGGACCAATATCTTCGATAAATGTGCATACACCGTTTGGTATCCATATCCATGATTAACTACAACAATAAGACCATATCCACTACCACTATGGCCTGCCATCTGCACGATCCCATCCCCAGTTGCGACCACAGGTGTGCCTACATCATTAACTATATCGAGACCTTCATGAGTTTTATTGATTCCTAATACTGGGTGAAGCCTAACACCGAATGCTTTCTTCGAGTAGTAACCCTGCATCGGTTTAAGTGCAGGCAACGATGTGAAGTAATTTTTATTAAATTCATATTTCTCCACGACCTGAGCATAGCTTTGTTC
>JACQYX010000297.1 GCA_016207985.1 Ignavibacteriales bacterium
CAAATCCATGCGATCCATTTCTGATGATATTCGAGATAAGGCGTTAGAGCTTGGTTTTCATAAAGTTGGATTTGCTAAAGTAGAGCCACTCTTTAAAGAAGGTGAGAAATTTCAGGATTGGCTTTCACATGGTTATCATGGAACAATGTCATGGTTAGAGAAAAACACTGAGAACAGAATCAATCCGCAAAAGATTTTACCAGATGCCAAATCCGTTATCTCTGTTGCGATGAATTATTATAAGGACGATGCCAACATCCATAATTCGTCTATTGGTAAAATCTCCCGTTATGCACTTGGTGGTGATTATCATGTTGTTCTCAAGACCCGCTTAAATCGTTTACTAGAATATATAAAAGATATTGAACCATTGGTGAAAGGTAAAATATTCGTCGACAGCGGTGATATTATGGAGAAGGTATGGATGGTACGATCTGGAATCGGTTGGCGGGGAAAACATTCAATCACCGTAACTAAAGAATATGGCTCTTGGGTGTTCCTCGGCGAGATAGTATTGAACTTGGAACTTGAGTATGATCGACCCGCAACCGATTTGTGTGGGGATTGTCGAAAATGTATAGATGCTTGTCCGACAAAAGCGATAATCAAGCCATATGTGCTTGAAGCAAATCGATGTATCGCCTATCTAACAATCGAGCATAAAGGCAAAATACCAAGTGAACTTAGTGAGAAAAATAATAATTGGATTTTCGGTTGCGATATCTGTCAGGAAGTTTGTCCGTGGAATCAGAAGAAAGCGAAAATGACTGATGTAAAAGAGTTTTTTCCGAATGAAGATTATTACTCTCTGAAATTAGAGTCACTTATAAAGTTAACTCAAAGGGATTTTGATAGATTATTCAGAGATAGTCCGATTAAAAGAACCGGGTTATCGAAATTAAAAAGAAATGTTCGTGTTATCTTGGAAAATAAATAAAGGAAATTTAGCATGGAAAATCATCACAAAGTAATTATCATAGGATCGGGTCCTGCGGGATTGACTGCTGCAATATATACTGCACGGGCAAATCTCAACCCACTTGTTTTTGAAGGTATTCAACCCGGCGGTCAGTTAACTATTACAACAGAAGTTGAGAATTATCCCGGTTTCCCTGAAGGTGTGATGGGACCGGAGCTTATGGATTTATTCAGAAAGCAGTCAGAGAAGTTTAATGCAAAAACGCTTTTCCAAGATGTGTCGAAAGTTGATTTATCAAAACGACCTTTTAAGGTGTTCTCGAATGTACAAAAGTATCTTGCTGATGCCGTCATCATCGCAACGGGTGCTTCGGCAAAATGGTTAGGTTTACCATCCGAAAAAGAATATATGGGGCATGGTGTTTCAGGTTGTGCGACATGCGACGGATTTTTCTTCAAAGGACTCGAAGTAGTTGTGGTAGGTGGGGGAGATACTGCTATTGAGGAAGCGACTTTCTTGACTAAATTTACGAAAAAGGTAACGATAATTCACCGAAGAGATCAACTGCGTGCTTCCAAGATTATGCAAGATAGAGCGTTCAAGAATCCTAAAATTTCTTTCCTTTGGAATTCTGAAGTGGTTGAAATCCTTGGTAAAACAGAAGCCGGCAAGAAATCGGTTGTGGGTGTGAGGGTGAAGAACGTAAAAACCGGAGAAATAACCACACATCGAACGGAGGGCTACTTCGTTGGTATCGGTCACCAACCGAATACAAAGATTTTTGAGGGGCAGTTGGCGATGAATCCTACGGGATATATTATTACGAAACCAGGTAGTACTTATACGAGTGTATCAGGTGTTTTCGCAGCAGGTGATGTTGCCGATCCTACATATCGGCAAGCAATTACTGCGGCTGGATCGGGCTGCATGGCTGCAATCGATGCCGAGAGATTCCTCGAAGCACAACATATTTAGGAAACGAACTGACAACTATTTGCCAACTTGTCGGTAATATGCTGAAACATTGTTCATCATTCTGACATAACGGCAAGATTAAATCTTTCCAATCTTTAAATCTTTCCAATTTTTAAAACTTCTCCTTTGGCACAAGCTTTGAAGTTATTCATATCAGATTTTAAAAAAGAAAATAACTCAAAAAATAAAAGAACTTATTGTGAAAGGAATAAAGATTTATGACATTAATTAGATGGAATCCATTACGTGATGTAACAGCTTGGCATCCGGTAAACACGTTCGCCAACATGCACAGAGAATTTGATCGCATGTTCGATTGTTTTCGAAGCGATGTTTTGGATGAAGAAGCTTCGAAGACATTGGTACCTGCTGTCGATATCATTGAAAAAGAAAACGATTTCAATATCAAGGTTGATCTTCCGGGTGTGGATAAGAAAGATGTGAAGATAACTGTCCAAAACGATGTGCTCACGATTCAAGGTGAAAAGAAGCAGGAGAGCGAGAAGAAAGATGAGAATTATTATCGCGTTGAGCGATGTTATGGCTCATTCCAACGCTCGTTCACACTCCCGTCATCGGTTGCAAGTGATAAGATCGATGCATCGTACGATAACGGTATCTTAACTATCAGCATCCCAAAGCTTGAAGAAGCAAAGCAAAAAGAAATCGAAGTAAAAGTTAAGTAACCTAATAAGCTGTTGTGGATTAAAGAAGGTGATAATGGTCTTAATTGATCTTATCACCTTTTTTATTTGGGTTTGACTTTTGCTAAACAGTTTTGTATAATATGCTTGAAAATCAATGAGTTATAAGGATTATGTCAAAATCGACTAAATGGTTTCTGATAATTACTGGGATCTTGGTGGTCTTCGGTTTCGGAAGTGTACTGTTTTTTTATGTCATAATGAATAGTTTGACAGATTTTGAGTCTGATGTCGTTATTGGTTCTGGAGATAAAATCGCAGTAGTTGAGTTGAAAGGTGTTATCCTCAGTTCCGAGGAAACAGTTAGACAATTAAAGAAATATCGACAAGACAAGTCGATCAGGGGTATTCTTTTTAGAGTGGATTCGCCGGGTGGAGGTGTTGTTGCAAGTCAGGAAATTTTTGAAGAAGTAAAAAAAGTCCGAGATCATGGAAAACCTATTGTCGTATCGATGGGATCACTCGCTGCGAGCGGTGGTTATTACGTGTCATGCCCTGCAAGTAAAATCGTAGCGAATCCCGGAACACTCACCGGAAGTATCGGCGTCATTTCCCAATTCATGAGGTACGATTCTCTCCTCGGTAAAATCGGTGTTCAGGTGAATACAATAAAAAGTGGCAAATTAAAAGATGCCGGTAGTCCATTCCGTGCTATGACCGGGGCTGACAGAGAATATTTCCAACAATTGATGGATGATGTTCACCAACAATTCATATTTGCCGTAGAAAAAGAACGGAAGTTATCACATGATTCAGTACTAGCGTTTGCCGATGGTCGAGTATTTACCGGTGAACAAGCTTTTGGTTTAGGTCTTGTTGACACAATAGGAACATACGAAGACGCAATAAAAATAACCGCTCGCTTAGCGGGAATAAAAGGTGATCCCTCAATTGTAAAAGAACGAAAACGAAGACTTTCACTCATCGATTTAGCTTTTGGTGAAAGTAAAATCGATGAATTTTTTGGCTTGAAAGAAAAGTTACTCGATCAACCCATTTTGCAGTACCGAATGGTTCACACATTTTAAATTACTGCTCGTCGATTGTGATGAGCAATGTTAAACTAAAATAAGGAGAAATACATTGACCAAAGCAGATATTGTTGATCATATTGCATCTGGGACTGGCTTAACCAAAGTTGAAACGGAGGCTGTGGTTGATGGGTTTATTCAAACTGTAATCGAAGCATTAAAAGAGGGGAAGAATATCGAGATCCGTGGTTTCGGAAGCTTCAAGACTAAGAAAAGAAAAGGTCGAATAGCACGCAATCCTCGTACAGGTGCACAAGTACAGGTCGACGAGCATTTTGTTCCCTATTTTAAAGTTTCAAAAGAACTAAAAGCAGTTGTTAATGATAATATGAAAAAGAAACAAATAATTGCACCGATGTAACTCTAAATTTTCATTCAATATAATTTAAAAACAATCGAAGGAACTATATGCCAAGCGGAAAAAAACGTTTGAGAAGGAAGATGGCAACGCACAAGCGAAAAAAACGTTTAAGAAAGATGAGACATAAGAAAAAGAATCGATAGTTGTCTTTTCCCCGCATCGCAACGATGCGGGGTGATTTTTCTATCCACGTGAAAGAATATCTTCTCTCACCCTCCATTTATTTTATTTATCTTAAGAAAATATCTTCGAATTTAAATGATACCATATTTTAGATTACCTTTTCTCGTTATCGCAGGATTGCTAAGTCTTTCCTCAATTTTCTGCCAACCGAAGAAACTCACAATCATCCATACAAACGATATCCATGCTTCGTTTCTCCCTCATGAGGCGGGCTGGATACGTACCGATCCGAAACCAATGGTGGGGGGATTTTTAGAACTCAACCGTCTTGTCGATAGTTTGAGGAAAGCAAAAAGTCCCATCTTACTTCTCGATGCTGGTGATGTAATGACCGGCAATCCCATCGCTGAGATGGAATACGAAGGTGCATTCGGTGGTGCATTGTTTGAGATGCTGAATATGATTGGTTACGAAGCTTGGACGATCGGCAATCACGATCTTGATATATCACATGAGAATCTTCGTCGACTCACTGAGATTGCAAAATTCCCTACATTGAGTGCAAATCTTGTTGATTCAACAAACAAGTTAATACTAAACAACGTGGAATATCTGATTCTAAATAAAGGCGATCTAAAAGTTGGAATAATCGGAATTATGTCGGATGCATTATTCGAACTTACCAATACAAATAACCTAAAAGGATTGAAAGTATTACCAACGATAGAAACAACACAGAAACTTATTGATAAAATCGATCCGGAAACGGATTTAATCATTGCACTAACTCATCAAGGTGTTGAAGATGACTCTATTCTCGCTACAAGAGTCAAGAATCTTGATGTCATCATTGGTTCGCACAGCCATACGCGTCTGAGATCTCCAAAAACAATTAACGGTATCCTTATCTGCCAAACAGGTGCATATTGTGAAAATCTCGGCGAGCTTGAGTTAACAGTTGAAAACGATAAAATAACGGCCTCAAGTGGTAAACTTCATACATTATGGACAAAGACAGAGTATCCTGAGAGCGAGCTTTCGAATTTTGTCATGGAATTTAAGGATAAGGTAGATAATGAATATTCACAGGTCGTTGGAAAAACCGAGTTGGATCTGAA
Organism: Ignavibacteriales bacterium; assembly: GCA_016207985.1. Classification (GTDB taxonomy): domain Bacteria; phylum Bacteroidota; class Ignavibacteria; order UBA10030; family SZUA-254; genus JACQYX01. The sequence goes on from JACQYX010000297.1 coordinate 5,232, forward strand.
ACGCTCCCGTTCTGGCGAAAGCAATATAGGTCATTTTATCGCAGACGCAATTCGAGAAGGCTCGTTGGCAGACTTTGCAATAATGAACAGCAGCGGAATTCGAAAAGATATCGTCGCAGGTAATATTAAGAAAGTCGATCTGTTCGAGATGTCGCCATTTAGGAATTATCTTTGTACGGTTCCAATAACAGGAAAAGAAATTCGTGATCTTGCAGAAAAGTATATAAAATCACTCATAAGTGGAAGAACATCATTGGATTTCTCAGGTATAAAATGCGATTGGCGAAATGCCGATGGTAAGATTGAAATTGTTTCATTATCGATCGGAGGGAAGAATGTTGAAGAAGATAACACATATCTCTGCGGAACTATTGACTATATAATAAATCAAGCAGATAGATATCTTGAGATGAAACCAAGAGATGTCAAGAGTTCTCAGATACTTTTATTTCAAGCTCTCATTGATAAAGTAAAACGAGATAAAATCGTGAAAGGTTCGACCGAAAACCTTTTCAATGAAGTTCGATAAAATATCAAACAGGAGTAATTCATGAATAATAATTTCGATGTAATCATTTTAATAGGCAGACCCGCAGCGGGGAAATCGGAAGTCATAGATTTCCTCAAAAAAACATCTCCAGCAGAAAGATCAAAAAGATTTCATATTGGTGAATTTGAGGAAATAGACGATTTTGTTTATGTATGGGAGACATTCGAGATCGATGATATCCTATCGCGACATGGGAAACCACGACTCTGGTCGGATAATAAGTACTGGTTCAAGGATCATTTCATTTGGAATTTATATATCGAACGTATCAATCTGACGTACAGAAAAAAGCTCGCTGCCGATCCGGATTATCATAAGAAACTGACTACCTTAGTAGAGTTTGCACGAGGTGGTGAGAACGGTATTGGTGAAGCATTCTCTTTTCTACATGAAGAAATCCTGAAGAGGGCAAGAATAATTTATATCAAAGTTTCGTATGAAGAATCGGTCAGAAAAAATCGTAAGCGTGCGAAACCGGGAATGGAAGACTCCATCTTGTATCACTCGCTGCCAGACGAGAAAATGGAATTCTATTATAAAACCAACGATTGGGAAAAGCTGACCACAAAAGATCCGAATTATATCGATATAAAAGGGTTTAAAGTACCTTACGCTGTTTTCGAAAACGAACCCGAAAAAATTTACAAAGGTAGTTCATTTTATTTTCGGTTTTTGTTCCAATTCTTGAGCAGCCATTAACTCCTTTGTTCGCTTACGTTCAGCGATAGTAAGGAATCCGACGGCTATCAGAATGAATATCAGGGCGATCCAATCTTGCTCTCTTGGATATTTACCATTGTACACGACTGCGAAAACTAATGTCGCTGTCGTACCGGCAACGAGAGAGGTTAAACGATTCACTAAGCCTGCGAATGTTGCAGTTCTTCCTTTGAACATAAAAATAAAAACGGAAAAGAAAGCGACAATCCCGAATGCAGTACCAGCAAGAATGGCGTAAAACCAACCATTCTTTGGTTCGGTGAAAGCTCTATGATAGAGTGTAAGTTGCTCGGAATTCGAGCTAAAAAAATTAGGGGTAAAAAATAATACGGTTCCAACTGTGATGATTACAACTGAAGCAGCGATTTGCTCGATTGCAAAAAATCCTTTATTATCTAACTTCACTCCAATAGCACGTGTATTTTTATAATAGTTCATTATATAGATCCGGAAAGTGTAGGCAAGGATATAGCTTCCCAAAATTGTAACGGCGGGAACAGAATGAATAAAATCAAAATCACCTTCCCCAATCCAAAAGATATTCACACCGGCTGCAATAAGAGCAAAAATGACAGCTATGTTTTCTTCGAGGTAAACTTTCTTTTTTAGAATATTTTGCCGAATCTGTATTGCATCAACAAACCGACTGATCACTATTACGCTTGCTCGCATAATAACCATTGCAACCATGACAGAAATTGGAAGAGTATACATCAACGTAGTTGTCGGGATTACGACCGCTGTACATATACCGGAAGGAATAATATACAGATATTCCTGTGGAAAACTCATTGGACCGAAGTGCAATATTTTATTTGATTTTAAATGATACCAGCCGAGGATAATCACAACAAGCAGACAGATAGCATTACTTCCAATCGTGCTGTAAGTTAGGAATACGGTTTCTTTCATACCGGGGAAACCGGATAACGCCGAGCCGGTGAAATATTTGACTGTAATTCCTGTTATTACGTAAAAGAAAAAATATCCGATACATAACTGGATTAATCTACCTGTACTGCCTTCAATAGTTCTTAACATGATTGAAAATATTCTTCCACAAGTTCAAAAATAATAAAAATCATTATAAAGTATCTACATGCGAAATGCAAATAAATTCAATAAGGTGCCGAAAATATTTTTTCATGTTTAGCGATACATATACTTTAATTACTTGATTTTTATGCGTTTTATTGGTAATTTAATAAACTAAAAGAATACAATTCTTTCAAACATAAGGAAGAGCAATCATGGCAGAAGATAAAAATGGATTAGCCAAAGGATTAATCATCGGACTTCTTATTGGAGGAGTCGTCGGGGCTATTACTGCATTGCTGTATGCCCCCAAGAGCGGCAGGGAATTGCGGTCAGATATTAAACGAAAAGCAACGGATTTTGCCGAAGAGGCGGGTGATTATTTGAAAACGACGAAATCGAAAGTTCAGGATTTTGCCAATGTAGGTAAATCTCGGTCCGATCAGGTTGTATCAGACGTGAAAGAGAAAGCCGGTCATATCATGAATGATGCGGATAAAGTTCTCTCGGAAATTAGGGAACGTGTCGGCGGCGAGGGTAGTAAAATAAAATCTGCCTTCCGTGCCGGCGTTGAAGCATATAAAAGTGAAAAGGGTCGTGAAGTATAATTTTATTTTTATTCATTAAACGGGGACATCCTCATGGAAGCATTACTCCTTGTCATGCAAATAATCACCATCGTTGCATTGACGATTCTCTGTGTGTATCTGATCAATGTTTTAGTTCGTGTCAGAAATATCCTGACTGTCGTTGAAATTGATATAAAAGAATTGACCGCAAAAGCAATACCTGTGTTTACTAATCTCGAGGTTATTACTGATAAAATCAAGAATGTCACGGAGAATATCGACGAACAGGTTGAGATGGTGAAAAGTTCAATCTTATCGATAAAAGAGATTGCTGATAATGTCGTAAACCTCGAACGTAAAGTACAGGAAAGAATCGAAGAGCCTGTGCTTGAAACGGTTGGAACTCTTGCCGCGGTCATTAATGGAGTTCGGACGTTCATTGCTCGCCTTAGGGCTTGATTAGAATACTTCCTGAATAGACATCAACTCGAAAACTACAACCCTGAAGGATGGTGTTTCCGGTTCTAATCTAATTAATTGTTGAAGAAGAATATCGGGAGGAATCGTTCTTGCGATTGTAGTCTATATTATAATTATTGGTTTAAGGAGATTTTTTTAACATGAAAGAATATACAGCAGAAACTATTCGTAATATCACTTTAATCGGACACGGTGGCTCTGGTAAAACATCATTTGCTGAGGCTTGTCTTTTCACTACTGGAATGATTAATCGTTTTGGTAAAGTTGAAGAAGGAAATACAGTTTCAGATTATAGGCATGATGAAATCGAGCGTCAGATATCTATCAATTCCTCACTGCTCTTCTGCGATTGGAAGGGTATCAAGATTAACATAATCGATACACCGGGATATACCGATTTCACAGGAGAAGTTAAAAGTGCGTTGCGTGTTTCAGATACGGCGGTAATATTCTTGAAGGCAGTAGAAGGCGGCGAAGTCGGCACCGAAATAGTATGGAAATATACAAAAGAATTGAAGAATGCTGCCATCTTTGTTGTAAATAAACTCGATAATGAGAATGCGGATTTCGATAAAGTGATAAATCAAGCGAAAGAACAATTTTCACACGACCTAATTCCAATTCAATTTCCCGTTCAACAGGGATTGGCATTCGAAGCGATTATCGATTTATTACGGATGAAAATGCTTAAGTACACACGCGACGGAAAAGGGAAATATACTGAAAACGATATTCCCGCAGAGCTTAAAGCCAAAGCGGATTCAATGCGTGAAAAACTTATTGAGCAAATCGCAGAAACGGATGAAAAACTTTTAGATACTTTCTTTGCAAACGGTACTCTTACCGATCAGGAAATTAAAAATGGTCTCAAGTTAGGAATTAAAGACAGAAAAATATTCCCATTACTTTGCACGGCGGGTGCACATAATATCGGTGTAACATCGTTGTTAGATTTTATTGTTGATTATTGTGTCAATCCGACCGAACTTGAAGTAACAGAAGGAAAGTTAGTAGGAGCCAATGACAATAAAGTATCGTTGAAATGCGATCCGCATGCTCAACCGGTAATATTTGTTTTTAAAACGGTCTCCGAGCCGCATGTCGGAGAGCTTTCTTATTTTCGTGTTTATTCTGGCACCGTTTCGCCCGGTTTAGATTTGATTAATAATTCGAATAATAAACCTGAAAGATTGGCTCAGCTCTTTTTAATGAATGGAAGGGAAAGAAAAGAAATCGGTAAGATTTACTCAGGTGATATAGGAGCAGTTGTGAAATTAAAGGATACTCACACCAACGATACCTTATCGAGCAAGGCATTCTCTGTCGTTCTTCCTCAAATACCTTTTCCGGATCCGGTTATTAGCATGGCTATTGCAACAAAAGCAAAAGGTGATGAAGATAAAATCGCAAACGGCTTGCATGGATTACACGAAGAAGATATGACGTTTGTTATGACTGTCGATCCGGAGTTACATCAAACGGTCATCAACGGACAAGGTGAATTGCATTTGGGGATAATGATCAATAGGCTGAAAGCGAAATATGGCGTTGAAGTAGATTTAGTAGAGCCAAAAATTCCATATCGTGAGACAATTCGTGGTAAAGTAAATGAGGTCGAATATAAACACAAGAAACAAACAGGCGGTCGTGGACAATTTGGTCATGTTTGGCTGATGATCGAGCCG
>JACQYX010000298.1 GCA_016207985.1 Ignavibacteriales bacterium
AAGTATTATATAAGCATTGAATAAAATGATAAAACTCAACACTGTTCTGAATATTCTTGTTAAAGACCGCGGATATACTTACCATTGGCAGAAATCTGAACCAACGTTACCGGATGATGAAATTGATAATATCTTCCGCAAAATAGACAACCCTACTTATGGGTTCAATACAGGATTCTGCAGTGCACATATTGCTCATGATCTTTTCCTATTGATAACAACAAGCAAATGGGACATTCGGGATGAATTCAACCGAGTAGGTGTTTCGCTCTCTGAAGGTATTTTGATAAGAAATGATTTCAGTAATCCTCAGCACCTTCTTATTCTGTTTGAAAACTTTGTGAGTTTATTGAGGAGCCATCGGATCGGATATACGAGTTTAAGATATTCACTTGAGTACATTGCCCAGAAAGGTGAAAAAAAACAGGTCAACGATCTTTTATCTACTTTGACACAATTCTCGGATTTTCAACTTGACAACACAACGACAAGACTACTCCAACCGTTGTCATGCTTTCTCGATACACTATCATTAGATCGCATCGAAAGTTACCGTGTTTTTTCGACATATCCGTGGAATGAAGATCTATGCTTGTACTTTCTTCTTGGGTTACAACTTAAAATGCCGTTTCCATCTTTACTAGGCGGTGGGTATTTAACTTCCTACAATGAATTTAATCATATATCATCTTCCACCAAAGTGGATGGCTTTAAAGATTTAGATATCGGAACAATACTACAAGATAGTCTAAAGTTTCCTTATACAAACAGATTTGTTCACGAGCATCCCGAACACGCGACTGTCATAAAGCCAACAAACAGGCTGGAGTTGCCCAACAGAAAGAAACAAAAGAAAGCAATACAAATCACATCATATCTTTTAACCTTTATCTTGGGATGTGTACTAACAATCGTATTTTATACTATAAAAAATACCGAAAGGGGGACAAATGAGAGAACACCAGGTGAATTTGCTCGACAAGATTTAAAACAAAGAAATACTGAAGACAGTTCAAAACCTTTAATCAACATCCCAATCCTTGAGCAAAGCCCAATTTTACCATCAGATAAAAAACCCGAGCTTATCGTAAATAATCCAATAGTTCTTAAGGGTGTCAACTTTGAAACAAACAGTTCTAATATTCCAAATCAATCTGAAGAAATACTCAATCAATTATACACTGTTCTTAATGAAAATATTGAATACAAAATTGAGATTTGTGGTTATACTGACAGCATTGGCTCAGAGGAAACCAATAGAGTAATTTCACAAAAACGAGCAGACGCAATAATGTTATTCTTGGTAGAAAAAGGAGTTAATCCATTACGCATATCAACAGAAGGTCTGGGAGAAAAAAATCCCATCGCATCTAATCAGACCGAAGAGGGAAGGCAACAAAATAGACGCATTGAAGTTATGCAAACAAAATGCTCGTATTCACCTGCATGGGTAAAGCAAGGATTAATCGGTGTAAAGTTCACTCCGTCAGGTTGGTTGGGTGATGGTGTAGAAGATAAGAAATATATTCAACTTGATGATGAATGGAAACAAAATCCTCATTCACCAACAGTATCTCTCAAGGTAAGCTACCAGCCTGGTCTAAAAGAATGGGGCGGAGTTTACTGGCAAAACATTCATGATAACGCTGGTGATAAGCCCGGAGACGATTTTTGCAAGTATAGCTATAGGAAGTTGACGTTCTGGGCAAGAGGAGAAGACGGTGGTGAAGTGGTGGAGTTCAAAGCGGGGGGAATAAATGTGAGGGGAAAATCATACAAGGATTCATTTGATACATTTCCATCAAACATTAATCTTGAGAGTATTAATTGAGATATCATGTCGGTGCTTCGTGAAATAATAATTCCCTTCATAATAGGTATTTTGTCAGGTCTGGCAACATTATGGATAGCGCACCGTGTTATGGGATTGAAGTATAAATTTGTGGTGCCGATTGCTATCATAGTATTTTTGGGTATAATCGTTATATTACCCATAGTTTGTTACAATAATAAACCTCCTGATTGGGACGTCGTACTTGTCTCCATACCAGCTGGAGAATTTTTAATGGGATCGAGCCTCAATCAGGTGAAAGCATTTATTGGGGACAATCCAAATCAAACCCCACAGATATTCGATGACGAAACACAACAGAGGGAAATATATTTAGATTCTTTTTATATTAGTAAATATGAAATTACAAACGCTCATTATGGAATATTTCTTCATGCTAAAACTATGCAAGATACACCGATGTCCTTAAGAACACAGGGATTTAATTTGCCAGATCAACCTGTTGTCGGAATAAGCTGGTATGATGCTGTAGCTTTCTGTGAATGGTTAAGCGATTCGACTAAAGAAAAATACTCTCTACCAACTGAAGCACAATGGGAGAAAGCAGCGAGGGGCACTGATGGACGGAAATATCCTTGGGGAGATGATGAACCGGATACCAACAAAGCAAATTTCCAGTATCAGCACCAAGGCACGTTACTGGTAGGTATGAAACCTGGTGGGACTAATCCGAACTATGGAACCATGGATATGGCTGGTAATGCGGCAGAGTGGTGTCTCGATTCCTATGATGAAAATTACTATAAAACTTCCAGAGATACTGCAAATCCAAGGGGCCCTTTACAGGGTGAAAGAAAAGTTGTTCGTGGCGGCTCGTGGAGAGACAATAGCTTTTCTCTACGTTGTGCAGCACGAAATAGTTTTCCACCGGATGTAAGACGAGATATAATAGGTTTTCGTATTGTAAAGTTAACTCATAAATAAATCAACAACATTCAT
>JACQYX010000302.1 GCA_016207985.1 Ignavibacteriales bacterium
GATTATCTTAAGAAAACATTAACTATATAATTCTCACAAACATTAATTCTTGGCGGAATTTATGAACATAAAGACCGTCATTATATTCTCAATCAGTATCCTATCCATAATAGGATGCTTAATGTTATTGGGATGCGAAGATAATTCAACCGGTGCAGAGAAAACAGCTCTCGCTTCCGTAACGAACCTCAAAGCATATTCAGTAAGTGAAACGTCGGTCGGACTGACCTGGATATCTTCAACAAGCGAAAACGTTTCTGAATTTGGTGGATATGCGATAACCGTGAAAAAACCGAATGGCGATGTACAGTTGACATTTTCTGTAGACAAAGAAGACACATCCTTTACGATACTAACTCTGACGGAGGGAGTGATATATACTTTCGAGATCGTAACGACAGCAATCGAAGGTGCAACGAGCTATAAAAACAGCAGCACAGTATCTGTGAAGTGGTCGCCCGCTCGTAGATTAAATGCCGATGATCTTGGTGTCGATATTAAAGTGTACGAGACATCCAGCTTAAGCAGTTTTGGGAGCGGGCTTATCCTCTACCATCCAACTACCCACACACCAAAAGTTGTGTCGATTGGAAATCCCGGAGCCGACAGCTCTTACATCGACCTCTATCTGAAAACGAATACCGCAACCGAAGGCTCGGTTATTCTTCAAAGCGCTTCATTATTCAGATCATCGTGGAAGTTGACTCGATTCTCATCAGTTTATCGTAGCGTCAATTCACTCGATAATGCACAGATAGCACCACCCGATACGAGTACATATTCATTGACTTCGATTCAATTCGATTCAACTACGACAGTATCGACATCTCGTATTTACTACTTCAAAGGAGATAATGGAAATTACGGGAGGATATTGGTGCAGCGTGCATCTAACGGGACTCTGATATGGGGAACTACACCAGAGCAGTACCTTAACCTTAAGGTGTCGTATCAAACTGTAGCGTACAATCCATACTCAAAACGAAATCAATAATATTCGAGCTAAAGGAGTGAGACAATGCTAAAAAACATTTTTCGTATCTGCGTAATAATAATTGTAATGCTATTCGTCGGGTTGGGAGTGTCTTATGGACAGAAGAAAACAACGGTCCATGGTGAAATTATCGAAGTAACCTCATTCGTCAAGGAAGGCTTGAAACCAACGAGTCCTTCCAAGAAAGAGTTAACCATGGACAATTTAAAAAAAGGCGGTATGTTGGGAATTGTTGATAGAGCGAATAAACTATACCTCCTCGTCCCCTCTGTCACCGACACGGCATTCATGAAAACGGTTACGCCATATTTAGGTGTGAAGTCGTTCGTAAAGGGTCAGCTTTATATGCGAAGCGGTGTTCGTATTATTGTTCTTGAAGACATCGGGAAATCTTTAAAATAATTAAATTTCATTCACGCCTGCTTATCTATTTTATCATTGCGATTGCATGGCAGACTTCGGTATTCCAATTTGTTGTACGCTCCCGTCCCGATCATCCAGCCGGTCATTTTTTCCTTGCTATGGTTGAATGGTGGCGAATCATCACCGACTTTGAGAATACATCGCGTGACGAAAAATTCATCCGTATGCTCGACCATGTTATCGATCTCAGCGAAAAACGGCTCGACGAGGATGAAAATGATATCACGGGATTATTTTTTAAAGGTGGGGCACTCGGATTCCAGGGGAGACTATACGGCAATCGTGAAGACTGGCTGAAAGCGGCAAACTGCGGACGTGAAGCTCTGCCCATCGTCATGAAAGCGAATAAGCTCGCATCGGACAATAACGATGTTCTGCTCGGAATCGGTATCTATAATTATTACGCAGCGGTAATACCCGAAATCTATCGTTGGGTGAAACCTCTAATGCTATTGCTTCCAAAGGGTGATAAGATAAAAGGTCTAAGTCAATTAAAAATCGCATCTGAAAAAGCAAGATATGCAAACATTGAAGCGACCTATTTCTTATTACAAGCGTATCAGAACTTTGAGGGAGCCCACAAAGAAGCTCTCCAGCTCGCTGTACAACTTCATAAAATGTTCCCGAATAACGTCATCTTTCACAAATATGTGGGGCGATGCCATTCTGCATTATCTAACTGGCAGGAGATGCATCGTATTTTTTCTCAAGTACTCCAACGTGTTAAAATGAAACAGGTTGGATATGATATTAATGCTGAGCGTGAAGCAAATTATTACTTGGGACAAGCCGAGATGAACTCAGGTAAATACGAGACAGCATTACAATATTTCTATAGGACCGACGAGCTTTGCCGAATACTTGATATCGAAGAAATATCCGGCTATATGGTATATACAAATTTAAAGATCGGCATGATTTACGACCTCCAGGGGAAAAGAGACCTCGCTATCATGCAATATAAAAAAGTGCTGGCCATGAAAGAGCACCAAGAATCGCACAAGCAAGCGGAACAGTATATCAAATCACCTTACAGGAATTCGTGATTATGTTGACTACCATCTTCTTCGGATTGGTTGCAGCAGCAGCAGAGATATTCGGCGGTGTTCTTATTGTTCTGAAGAAAGATTGGCCACGTAAAGTTCAGGAATATCTCCTCGCTCTCAGCGCCGGTTTCATTTTAGCACTCGTAGTATTCGAGCTGATTCCGGAAAGTCTCACACTCCTCGGAGAAGCCGCCTCACTTTATATGATTATCGGTTTCGGTATGCTGCATTTCTTCGAACATACAATTGTTGGTCACCTCCACTTCGGAGAAGAGACTCATCATGAAGTGATGGTCTCAAAAATCGCGAGTGTATCGGCGTTTACCGGTTTATTCATCCATGCTTTCTTCGACGGTTTATCAATCTCTGCAGGAATGGAATTTAATTTCTCAATCGGTTTACTCATCTTCATTGCGGTTCTGCTTCATAAAATACCGGAAGGTCTAACAGTAGCATCGATCATGTTGGCAGCAAATCAACCGAGGAAAAACGCCTTAATCGCTTCCTTCTCTATTGGTATCGCGACCATGCTCGGAATTTTGAGTGTATATCTTCTTGCAAGCGTTTCAGA
>JACQYX010000026.1 GCA_016207985.1 Ignavibacteriales bacterium
AAAAAAGATCCTACGCAAAACACTGAACGCAATGAACTTATGGAAGAATACTATTCTCGCATCGCGTATACTAACAAACATTTCGGACATTACGTCGACGGCTGGAAAACCGACATGGGGATGATATATATTATTTTTGGCTCTCCGAGTAATATTGAACGACATCCATTCGACTTCGATTCCAAACCTTACGAGATATGGACTTATTATGAAATCAGTCGCGAGTTCATCTTTGTCGATATCACAGGATTTGGAGATTATCGGCTTCAGAATCCGATTTGGGATTTACAACGAACCCGTCCGCGATAATATTTTAAAGTGAAGGTATGTGGCGTTCTCTTGTATGTATATTTGTTGTTCTATACCAAAGCACGACCATCGCAAGTGATGTTTTTCGAATTCGCTCAATATCGTTCGACGGAAACAAAGTATTCAGTGACCGAGAATTAATAAGAGTCATGATTTTGAAACCTTCTTCCCAATTCTCGACTCTACAGTTTTCAAAAGATATTGAATCGATTCTCCGTTTGTATCAAAAGAGCGGTTTCTATTTTACCGAAATTAAAACGGATTCTATCGTTTATCCTGCGGTAAATTCCGAAATCGATCTTAATATAAGCATCGAGGAACATGATCGAGTAACAATCGATAGCATTAACATAACCGGTAATACTGTTTATTCAAGCGAAGAGATTTTACAGCAATTTGATCTAAAAGCCGGTGAGATACTTATTCCATCGATCCTCGAGAATGATTTCGATTTTCTTATAAGTCAATATGAACAAAATGGGTATCCATTTGCATCTATATCTTTGAGAAATGTGAAATTGAAAAGTTCAGATAAACCTTCAAAGATTGGTGTCGACATTTTTATAAATGAGGGTCCAAAGATAACAATCAGCGAGATTAAAGTAGTGGGAAATAAGATAACCGATAAAAATGTTATTGTTCGAGAAACACGACTTAAAATGAACGAAGTGTATAATCATGAGAAAATACGGAAAATCCCAGACCGTCTTCGTCGCTTGAATATTTTTTTAAAAGTTGATGAACCGAAGCTTTATTCAGCATCAGGTGGCAGTGGATTGTGGATCAAAGTTGAAGAAGGTAACACGAATACATTCGATGGTATTATTGGCTATGCACCATCGCAGATGGAAGGTGAGAGAGGTATCGTGACCGGAATGGTAAATGTTACTATGCGGAATTTATTCGGCACTGCTAGAAAGTTGGGCGTTAAATGGCTTAGGGATGAGCGGAAATCCCAGGAGATCGGTGTTCAATATCTCGAACCGTGGGTATTTAATTTGCCTCTCAACCTTGGAGGTGCGTTCAACCAGCGGCAACAAGATACGATATATATCAAGCGTGTATTTGAGCTGAAAGCGGATTTTCTAGTGACAGAATCGTTTACACTAAGCGGTACGTTCAGTCGGGAAAATATTGTTCCATCGAGTACGACCAATCTTCTCTCTAAGAGCAGCACTACAATTTTCGGTGGCGATATCCATTACGATACTCGTGACGATATCTTGAACACAACAAAGGGAATCAATTATCGGAGCGGGTATCAGGTAGGACGAAAGAATTTTTCCGGTCAGATCACAACAGTTCAGCGAATAAGTCTCGATGCAGATTTTTTTGTATCGACTTTCCAGCGGCAAATTGTTTCGTTGGGATTGCACGGAAGGAATCTATCCAGCAGTAAGATTGAGCTGGCTGATCTTTATCGCTTTGGCGGCACAAACACGCTTCGTGGTTATCGTGAGAATCAATTCCTTGCATCCCGCCTTGCATGGACAAACACCGAATATCGGTTGATTATCGAACGTCGTTCTTATGTTTTCGGTTTTTTCGATACAGGGTATTATTTTCTTCCAGGCGACGATTCTAAAGGAATATCTTCAACACAAAAATTCAAGTATGGTTATGGTATCGGTATCCGGCTTGAAACTGTTTTAGGAAATCTCGGTGTCAGCTTTGCCTTTGGTGAAGGTGATTCGTTCTTAGAAGGGAAGATTCATATTGGATTGATTAATGAGTTTTAAAATTGCAAAGAGCAAAGAGTCCCGCCTTCGGCGGGATAAACTCCGAGCAGGGAGTATGATTAGTCTTAATATAGAATGGAAATATTGGAACAAAGGCATCGAGTTTATCGCCGGTGTGGATGAAGCGGGACGAGGACCGCTTGCAGGACCGGTTGTTGCGGCTGCCGTGGTTTTTCCGTCCGATGTTATGATTGATGGAATAAGAGAAATACGAACCCGATCATTTGCTCATAGATGGACCTCATTTCCCCGGTGCCAATATTCCGTTCACTAAAATTATAGATGGCGACTCGAAATGTTTTTCAATTGCGGCTGCGTCCATCATAGCCAAGGTTACTCGTGATCGGTTAATGATAGAGTATGATAAAAAATTTCCACAGTATGGATTTGCAAAACACAAAGGATACGGAACAAAGGAACATCTTGAAGCGATAAAAAAACATGGACTATGCGAAATTCATCGCCGAAGTTTCCGTATGCCGGTTAAAATAGCCGAGAAAGATGCTTAGTAAACGAAAAAAAGGAACGGTCGGTGAGGGTCTCGCAGTGGAGTATTTAGAGAAAAAAGGTTATCGTATCATCCAACGTAATTATCGGTACGAGCATGGCGAAATCGATATCGTGGCTGAAGATGGAAATACACTCGTTTTCATCGAAGTTAAAGCTCGCCGCTCAAAAGAATTCGGCGAGCCGGAAGATGCCGTCACCCCTCGTAAGCGTGATAAGATCAGAGCCACCGCCGAAGGTTATCTCTTTAAAAATAACATTGATGACAAGAATTGTAGATTTGATGTAATTGCAATTGACTATCAAGATGACAAAACAGAAATTCGACATATAGTAGATGCATTCTAATCAATGCAAAATTCAAAATGCAAAAGAAAAAAAGTCAAATGACCAATGACCAATGACCAATGACTAATGACTAATGACTAATGACTAATGACTAATGACTAAGAACCAAGAACTAAGAACTAAGAACTAACCACTAACAACCAATTACCAATGAACATTGCCATCGTACTTATTTTCTCGTTCGCAATTATCATCCTCGGTTTTTTATTTTATAGCCGCTACATCTCCAAAATAATCGGGATCGATTCTGCACGTCCAACTCCAGCAGTAACGATTAACGATGGAGTAGATTTTGTTCCCACGAAACCGCTTGTACTCTTTGGCCATCATTTTGCAGCCATCGCAGCAGCAGGACCAATTGTCGGACCGACACTCGCATTGTATTTCGGTTTCGTTCCTGCTTGGCTTTGGATTGTTATCGGTGTAATCATGATTGGTGCGGTTCACGACTTCACAGCCCTTTTTGTGGCGGTGCGTGAAGGCGGCCGCTCGATTGCTGAAGTTGCGCGGAAGACACTTGGTAAAACGGGATTTATTTTCTATGTCCTGTTTGCCATTTTACTTTGCCTGCTTGTAATTGCAGCATTCCTACAATTAACAGCGATAGCACTCACCTCAACACTTCCTCCCGATGATGTTAATCTCACCGAAGCAACAGGGGGAATTCACATGCTTGAGCAGGGTGGCGAGATGCGCGTTCAGATCGGCGGTGTTGCATCGATGTCTGTTATTATCATGACTGTGATTGCACCATTAATCGGGTTCATGATATATAAGAAGAGGATGAACGTCGTTCTTGTGACGGTTATTGCGTTCATTGTTTCATTCGGTTCTGTCATTATTGGTTATTACTATCCCGTTACGTTAAATCCAACTGCATGGATAATTATCATTACCTGCTATGTCTTCTTCGCAGCGTGGATACCGGTTTGGATAATTCTCCAGCCGAGGGATTTTGTGAATGCACAGATTCTTTTCCTCGGACTTGCATCGATGGTTATTGGTGTGATAGGTGCCGGCATTGGCGGGGCAGTAATCAACACACCTGCGCTGAATCTTGAAGAAGCGATGTCGGCGCCGAATCTTGGCTTACTCTGGCCCTTCTTGTTTATTACAATTGCCTGCGGCGCCGCATCGGGTGCGCACGGATTGGTTTGCGGCGGCACATCATGCAAACAAATCTCAAACGAGAAACACGCACGGCTCATCGGTTACGGCGGTATGTTGTTGGAAGGCATACTTGCGCTTTGCGTGATTCTATTAATCTCGAGCGGTATGGATTATGAAAAATATAAAAGCATAGTTTATCCTGCCACCGGTGGAAGTAATGCACCTTTAGCATTCGCACTCGGACTTGGTAATATTCTCTATAAAAGTATCGGATTGCCTGTTGTTTACGGAAC
>JACQYX010000082.1 GCA_016207985.1 Ignavibacteriales bacterium
CCCAGTTTATTTTCTTCTTGTGCCACATCAGGCGAGCGATGCCGGGAATTAAATAACCTTTTTTATTATACTTTAAAGCGGTATTTAAATCAGGAAGTGACAATGAAAATCCGACCGGCTCATCCTTGTACTCGGCTATGATCACCAATTCAGGAATGATAACCTGTTTCAAATCTTTAGCGAGGAAATCAAACTCCTCATCAGTCATCTTAACCGCACCCCAATTGTACTGCCATGCTCTATTATATAAGTCTTTTATGATGCTAACCTCCTCGTCGAAACGCTTCATATCGATACTTCTGAATGTTAGACCTTCTCTTTGACGTACCTTTTCGGTAACCCTGCTTAATTTTTCAGAAATCGCTTTCTCTCTGCATACGTGATAGGCGTACAAATCCTTCGCTTTCGCAAGTCCGGCGCCTTCAATAAGCGTCGAGTAATATGGTGGATTATACGGCATCAAAAGAATTGGAGGTCTATCGAAGCCATCGATAAGTAATCCGTATTCGTCGTTCACAGATGGATTTGCAGGTCCACGCATTGCATCGACGTAATTAGTTTTTAGCCATTGTTTTGCTGTTGTGAATAACGCATCCGCCACTCGCTGGTCATTTATCGACTCGAAGAATCCAAAGAAACCGATATTATCGTTATGTTCTTTATTGTGATTATGATTAATTATTGCGGCGATCCGACCGACGATCCTACCATCTCGATGGGCGAGGAAAAATTCCGATTCAGAATGTTGATAGAATGGATTCTTTTTTTTATCGATGAGCTTGCGTCGATCCATCAGTAAAGGCGGCACCCAGTTAGATCGGAAGAGCCTCTTGAATTCTGCTTTAGAACCAATTGGACGAACTTCGAGGGAGCTCATAATCGATAGTTACTAAATTAGCCCGAGTTTCTTACCAGTGATTTTAAAAACCTCTAGGATACGATCCAAATGCTGGTCTTCGTGTGTTGCCATATAACTCGTACGCATCATTTGCAGACCAGGCGGAACACCGGGGCTGATGAATGCATTCACAAAAACACCGTTGTCGAATAATTCGCGCCAAAACTTGAATGCAATCATATCATCTCCAACGATAACAGGTACGACCGCAGATTTCCCCTCGATAATTTTAAAGCCGATTTCCCTGAATCCATTGCGCATCTTATCAGCATTTCGGATTAACCGATCGATACGTTCCGGCTCGGCTTCCAGAATGTCGAGAGCGGCAAGCGCAGCAGCTACAGAAGCAGGAGTCGGACTGGCACTGAAAATGAGTGCCGGTGAATGATGTTTGAGATAATTGACTATTCTCTCTTTACCAACGACAAATCCACCGAGCGAAGCGAATGTTTTACTGAATGTTCCGAACGTCAGATCGACTTCATTCTCAAGTCCGAAGTGACTCGCGGTTCCTCTCCCACCCTTACCGATAACACCGATTGCATGGGCATCATCAACTAAAACACGAGCATTATATTTTTTTGCAACTTTAACTAACTCAGGTAAATCCACAATATCTCCAGTTGTGCTGAAAACACCATCCGTCACGATTAACTTTGCTGCTTCCAATGGAAGCCGTGAGATCACCCGTTCTAAATCTTGAATATCATTATGTTTATACCTGATAAAATCGGCAAATAGACCTTTTGCCATCATATAACCGGCAACGATGCACGCATGGTTATCCTTATCGGTCACCACGTACTCACCCCGTTGAACAAGCGTAGGGATTATTCCCTGTGCTGTTTGGTAACCCGTGCTGAATAATAAACAAGCTTCTTTCCCCATGAATTTTGCAAGTCGGGCTTCGAGCTCATAATGAAGATCGAGTGTGCCTGTGAGATAACGTGAACCAGAACATCCCGTTCCATATTTTTCAACTGCCTTCACAGCGGCATCCTTGACCTTAGGATGTGCAGTCAATCCTAAATAATTATTGGATCCCGCCATGATAATTTTCCGTCCTTCTATTTGGACGACGGGACCCTCGTTCTCTTCGATCGCTCTGAAGTAGGGATAAAACCCCGCAGCTTTAACTTCATCGGCACGTGTAAAATCCCAACATTTTTGGAAGAGATCGATTTGTACTTTATCCTTATTCATAGTCGGTTGTTCCTCTTTGGGGATGCATTGTGAATAATTATTTCAGAATTGTCAATATGGGTGGTATGATTCGAATTAATGCTGAAGTTGCTTACCTAAATTTTTTTTAATATACTTGATTGGCATATAAAAAGCAATTATCTAAATAGACAATTTTCTCCTCTATTAATCATTTTTCATTAAATATTCATGCGCGTTCTTATTACTGGTGCGACCGGATTCATCGGAAGCCATCTCGTTGAAGAGCTTCATCGCAAAGGATACCAGATCCGGTGTCTTGTCCGTAAATCATCTAACCTCGAATGGATCAAACATTTGCCAATTGAATATGTTCATTGCGATTATTCTGATCTCGCATCGCTCCAGAAAGCAGTAGCCAATGTTGATTACGTCTATCATACGGCGGGTGTTACAAAAGCAAAAACAAAAGCAGGATATTTTAGCGGAAATTATACTGCCACCAAGAATTTGCTCCAAACAGTTTTATCTTCAAAAAAAGATTTAAAACGCTTCATTCACATCAGCAGTCAGGCGGCTGTAGGTCCAAGCCTTAACGGAGAACCGGTCAATGAAACAACCCCATTTCACCCAATTACGAGCTATGGTGTGAGTAAAATGGAAGCAGAGAAGGAATGTTTGCGATTAATGGATCAACTTCCGATCACGATCGTACGACCACCAGCCGTTTACGGTCCACGAGATAGAGATATTTATGCATTCTTCAATACTATGAATAAGGGATTGCAACCGATGATTGGATTCGGGAATACTTATGTCAGCTTGATCCACGTTAAAGATTTGGTAGACGGCATCATACTCGCCGGTGAAAATGATCAGGCGATCGGGCAAACTTACTTCATCTCTAGCGAAAAACATTACAACTGGAAGGAACTTGGTGAGATTACTGCCTGTATATTACATAAGAAAGTCATAAGAATCCAAATACCAATCTCGGTAATTTTTTTAATTGCCGCGATATCTGAATTTTCATCCCTATTCAGCAATAAACCAGCGCTCCTCAACATCGAGAAGGCGCGAGATATCACTCGTGATTACTGGACATGCAGCATTGAAAAATCAAAAAGGGAATTAGGATTTAGAGAATCTTTGACGATTGAAGAAGGAATCCGCATTACGTTGGATTGGTACCGAGAGCACAACTGGCTGAAATGAGGATTGTTTGCTTTGCCCTCATTTATTTCGTATATTTCACTGTAAAAATGATCGCGGGGTGGAGCAATTGGTAGCTCGTTGGGCTCATAACCCAAAGGCTGTAGGTTCAAGTCCTACCCCCGCTACACTGACTACAGAAGAATCCTGATCATCAAAAATGTTCAGGATTTTTGTTTTTTGGAGTAATTGGGGTGTTTTATCTCTACGGACGGTCATCAA
>JACQYX010000294.1 GCA_016207985.1 Ignavibacteriales bacterium
GCCCGAGCCGAATGGTTATCTACATATCGGACATGCGAAGTCGATCTGCTTGAATTTTGGAATTGCTAAGGATTACGATGGTCTTTGCAATCTGCGATTTGATGACACAAATCCCACAAAGGAAGAAATGGAATATGTTGAATCGATAAAAGAGGACGTACGATGGTTGGGATTCGATTGGGAAGATAGAGAACATTATGCATCCGATTATTTTGAGCAGCTCTACGAATATGCAATCCAATTCATCAAAAAAGGTAAAGCTTATGTTTGTGATCTGACGGCGGATGAGATTCGCGATCATCGAGGAACATTGACCCAACCGGGGAAAGAGAGTCCGTACCGTACTCGTTCAATCGAAGAAAATTTAGATTTATTCGAGCGGATGAAGAAAGGTGAATTTCCAGATGGCTCCCGTACACTTCGGGCAAAGATTGACATGTCTTCACCGAATCTGAACATGCGAGATCCGGTAATGTACCGAATCCTCCGATCAACGCACCATCGTACGGGCGATAAATGGTGCATTTATCCTATGTACGATTGGGCTCATGGACAATCGGATTCGATTGAAGGAATTACTCATTCGATCTGCACACTCGAATTTGAGGATCATCGGCCGCTGTACGATTGGTTCATCGAACAGATCGGAATACATCATCCGCGACAAATCGAATTTGCTCGTTTGAATTTGAGTTACACTGTCATGAGCAAACGCCGCCTGCTGCAGCTTGTAGAAGAAGGTTACGTTAATGGATGGGATGACCCCCGCATGCCGACAATATCCGGTTTACGTCGCAGGGGTTATACCCCGGAATCGATCCGCTATTTTGCAGAGCGTATCGGTGTAGCCAAAAGAGAAAACACAATCGATGTTGCTTTATTAGAAGATAGTTTACGCGATGATCTCAACAAACATGCTATGCGGGTGATGGCGGTTTTACGTCCGCTTAAGGTTATAATTGATAATTATCCGGACGAGCAGGTCGAAAATCTTGAAGCAATAAATAATCCAGAAGATCCTTCGATGGGTTCACGAATAATTCCATTTTCAAAAGTGATTTATATTGATCGGGATGATTTTAAAGAAATTCCTCCAAAGAAATATTTCAGATTATATCCAGGGAACGAAGTCAGATTACGCTATGCATATGTAATCAAATGTACAAATATTATAAAGGATTCGAAGACTGGAGATATTAAAGAAATTCATTGTACTTATGATCCTGAGACTAAGAGTGGTTCATCTCAATCTCAGCGAAAAGTTAAAGGAACGATCCAATGGGTATCTGCTCAGCACGCTTTGAATGCCGAGGTTCGGTTGTATGATCGGCTCTTCAATGTCGAGGATCCGAGCGGTGAAGGATGGAAAGATTTCCTCAATCCGACATCACTTGAAGTTTTATCGAATTGCAAACTCGAGCAAAGTCTATCTGATGTCAAACCGCAGGATAGATTTCAATTCGAGCGGTTAGGTTACTTCTGTGTAGATTTTAATTCTCGGAAAGAGCATCTTGTATTTAATCGAACTGTTGCATTGAGAGATACTTGGGCAAAAATCGAAAAATCATGATATCTCTGTGTCTCATTTTACCTATATCGATAATTATCACTATTTAACTTGACAATAACGATAGAAAGCTATATATTTTTCAAAATCCCTGAGTTACATGCCTTCACAAGATATTATCAGAATTAAGAATGCATCATTCTATGCCTATCACGGCGTAGCCAGTGATGAACAAAATTTAGGCGGTAAATTTGAAATCGACGTTGAGGTCTACGGTGATTTTTCAGCAGCATTTTCAACCGATAATCTGAAGCAGACAGTTGATTATGAAGCTGTATATAGTTTTATTCAAAAAACTGTAACGCAGAAAAAATATTATCTGTTAGAGACACTCGCGAATACAATTGCAAAAGGTTTAGGTCAGCAATTTCCGATTATACATAAAGTGAAGGTTACTGTTCGAAAACCACATCCACCGGTGAAAGGTGTTGTAGATTATGTTGAAGTTGAAGTCGTTGAACCAAGGACTTGAATAATGTATCAAGTATATTTAGGTATAGGATCGAATTTAGGTGATCGTTTAGAATTTCTATCTCACGCTGTCGAAGAGATTGCGGCCATTTCAACCATCGAATCGATCTCTTCGATTTATGAAACAGAGCCTGTTGGAATAGAGAACTGTGATAGTTTTCTAAATATGGTGCTTTCGATACGGACACAGGATGATCCACCACTGCTTTTAGCAAGGTTAAAGAAAATTGAGAGAAAACTTGGGCGACGACAGCGATCTCACATGGAAACGAGAACGATCGACATAGATATCTTGATGTATCGAGGATTAGCATATCAAGATAATACTGTAAGAGTACCGCATGTCGAGCTTGAGACTCGACGATTCGTGCTCGAGCCTTTGTGCGAGATTGCACCGACAGCGGTTCATCCAATGTTAGAAAAAACAATTGCATCCTTATTACGGAACTGTCGCGATCAGCATAAAGTGATCCGGACAGAATATCAATTAAATCAATCGGTATTACACTAACGGAATATATTGTGCGACAATCACTTCAATCTTTAATCGACCAATCAGAACTAAGACACATCGCCATCGAAGGTGTTATCGGTGCAGGAAAAACAACTCTCGCTAAGTTATTGGAAGAGCGGCTTTCCGGAAAAGTCGTTCTTGAAAAATTCGAGGAAAATCCATTCCTCCCAAAATTTTATGAAGATCCTGACCGCTATGCTTTTCAGACACAGATATTTTTCCTTCTGAATCGCTACAAGCAGCAGCAAGATCTTCTCCAGGCTGATTTGTTCCATCGATTTCTGATCACCGACTATATCTTTGAAAAAGATAAAATATTTGCATATCTGAACCTTGAAGATGACGAGCTTAGATTGTACGAGAATGTTTTAACAACTATCGAGCACACGGTACCGACACCCGATCTCGTCGTTTATCTCCAATGTACAACCTCAAGATTGATGACAAATATAAGACAGAGGGGCAGGGAAATTGAACGGAACATGTCGGAACAGTATATCAGAGACTTGAACGAAGCATACAATTACTTTTTCTTCCGTTATAAATCTGCACCGTTGCTCATAGTGAACGCTTCCCAAATCGATTTTGTTCATAACAGAGAAGAATTAGATGATTTATTGATGGAAATATTCCGACCGAATAAAGCCCCTGTCGAGTATTACAATCCTGCAAGCATTAGAAAGTAGAGAGTATCCATGTTTCGTTATATCCTTTTTCTGCTTCTCCTTTATTTTGCTTGGAGAATTATTAAAACGATTTTCAATATTAAAAGCAGGGGCAGAAGATATGAAGATAATATTCCACATATCGATAAGATTCAGGAAGCAGAATTCGAAGATATAACCAATCAACCGGATTCCGAGCAAAACCAACCGACCGACAAAACGAAAGAAACTCCACCTTCTGATTCAACCTCCTAAGATATCGACCCCATACTGAAAATTGATTGTATTGCTATTGTTGAGTATCTTTAAGTAGTATGTTTGAGCCAAAAACCTATAATGCTTCTGGTGAACTTATTCAGATTGATAATCTTCCACTGAATCTTGAAGATGAAATTCTCAGACTGATAAAAGATTTGAATGCAGTTCTGCTTGCACATTACTACCAAGAGTCAGAAATCCAGGATATTGCCGATTTTGTGGGAGATAGTCTCGAGCTTTCAAAGAAAGCGGCATCGACAGATGCTGAGGTGATCGTCTTTGCAGGTGTTCACTTCATGGCAGAGACTGCAAAGATACTTAGTCCTAAAAAACAAGTTCTAATTCCCGACATGAACGCAGGATGCTCGTTGGCAGAAGGTTGTCCCGCATCAGCATTTAAACAGTGGAGGGAGGCACATCCCGGATATGTTTCCATCACTTACATAAATTGTTCTGCCGAAGTTAAAGCACTTAGCGATATTATCTGCACTTCGAGCAGTGCTGAAAAAATAATTCGACAGATACCAGAAGATAA
>JACQYX010000315.1 GCA_016207985.1 Ignavibacteriales bacterium
ACCTTAAACGATGCGTCGATATCCGCTTCGACAGGGTATCCCCGTAAGAGCTGGGCACAAAAAGAGTGTATCGTCCCGATATTAGCCGTTATCAATTTACCACGAATATTCTCACATCGCTCCCGCTCTACGGTATCGGCAGCATGCAGAACTCGTTCATCGATCGAATCTGCGATTTTTTTCCGAAGCTCGCTCGCGGCTTTTTCTGTAAATGTTATGGCTACAAGTTCATTGACCTTTGCATCTGTGTTTAGAAGAATATTTATAAACCGCTTGACGAGGACGGTTGTTTTACCTGCGCCCGCATTCGCGGTGACTGAAAGATGATGCTTGAAATCTAATGCACGCAGTTGGTTTTTAGTCAGCATAGCTCGTCGCAAACATTGATATTAAGTATTCTCGCAGTGTGTATTTATCCTTTCATCACTGCCAGAGGGACGAGCTTTGCGACTTTCCTCGCAATACCTGCACCATGTACCACGTCAACAACCTGGCTGACATCTTTGTAAGCATCCGGTTTCTCTTCGGTAAGTCCGGCTTTCGTTTCGCTACGAACGTAAATTCCTTTCACTTTCATCTCCTGAAGTAATTGATCGGCTGATGTTTCCTTTTTCGCCTGTGTTCTGCTTTTTGAACGGCCGGCACCATGGCACGATGAGCCGAAAGTTTCTTTCATTGCTTGTTCGGTACCAACAAGTACGTAAGAGCACGTTCCCATACTGCCGGGGATCAGCACCGGCTGCCCAACATTGCGTAATTCTTCAGGTAATGCCGGATGATTTTTCGGAAAAGCTCTTGTCGCACCTTTCCGATGGACGAGCACTCGCTTCTGCGATCCCTCAACGTCATGTTCTTCGTACTTTGCTATGTCATGACAAACATCATAAACAATTTTCAAATCGCAACTGCCAAGGATTTTTTGAAACACTTCACGCGTCCAATGAGTAATCATCTGTCGATTTGCGAATGCGAAGTTTGCAGATGCCGCCATTGCTTTCAGATAATTCTGACCCTCTTGCGACTTAATTGGCACACATGCGAGCTGACGATCGACTACCGATATTCCATATTTTTTCATCCCGCCCTGCATGATATCGAGATAATCGGTACAAACTTGATGTCCCAATCCACGTGAACCACTGTGAATAAGGATTACGATCTGATCCTTATGAAGACCAAACCTTAAAGCTACTTCATGATCGAAT
This sequence comes from Ignavibacteriales bacterium, assembly GCA_016207985.1. Taxonomy (GTDB): domain Bacteria; phylum Bacteroidota; class Ignavibacteria; order UBA10030; family SZUA-254; genus JACQYX01. The sequence goes on from JACQYX010000315.1 coordinate 1,206, forward strand.
ATCTCAGAGACCACTTGAATTTCGAGAAAATGATTTCCAGAACCGAGTGTTCCGAGCTGATGATGTCCTCTATCTTTGGCATGTGAGCTTACTACAGAAGGATCGGCATCGGATATTCTTCCGTATTCTTCGATGCGAGAAATATCTTCCTCTTTTCCATAACGATTCCTTACCGCCCATTTTACACCATCTCGTAATACATTATCAAGCTCGGTTTTTGTTACGTCGAGCAATCCTTTCCGACCCGTACCGCACGGAATGTCGTGAAATAGCTGATTCAGTATTTGTTCGAGCTTCGGTTTAACATAGTTCAATTCGAACGGTGATGAAAGCAGACGCACACCGCAATTGATATCAAATCCAACGCCACCTGCCGATACAATGCCCTCCTCCAGATCGGCAGCAGCTACCCCACCGATACAGAAACCGTAACCCTGATGAGCGTCGGGCATTGCAAGCGAGCGTCCAACAAGTCCCGGAAGCGTAGCAACGTTTGCCACCTGTTCTTTCGTTTGATCTTTCTCGATATGTTTGATCATATCATCACTGGCATAAACTAAACCATCGATTCTCATACCTTGTTTATACGTCTTCGGGATGAGAAAACGGTAATCATCAATTTTTTTAAACATCTTTACTCGTCCTTATGCTGAATTGAATTAACAACAACTGAAAGCCCTCAAATATCCAGAAAAACTCTAACAATCACCTTTCCGTCCTTTTCCTCAATCTTTAGCTGATGGTACGTAACCGCTTTGACATCGAGTTTCGTTTTATGCTTTGAGCCAGAAAGTTTTTCACCACCAACTCTTGCATATAAGAATGTATTCTTGAGTTTATCGATATTGAACTCGTTGCATACAAAACCCTGTCCATCGTATAGATATAAAATCTCAGAAAGCCATTTCACAAGAAGCTGGTCTCGATCCGATGCGGTAATCTTGACACTTCGCGTTTCTACTGAATCAATTGTAGTTAAATCAATTATAATCGACATCAGAGCGGCGGCAGCATTCTGGAAAGCTTCCGCGAGTGTCGATCCTTGTGCTTCAATGCCGATATCAGCAGGATGTTCGAGGATAGTGTACTTGGGGTTCATGCCAAAAAGATACTAATTCCAGAACGCAAATCCAACATGACTTATAGATTTGGTCCGATAGAAAAATAAAATTGAATTGGCCCAATCGCTATGGGAGAATTTGGTAGATCTTTTCGGAAGAAAAAGCTCTTTCCCATACCGAACGAAACCGGACCGAGCGGAGTATCGAGGGCGATCTCGGCTCCAACACCATGATGGAAATTGCTGAACTTCAATTCC
>JACQYX010000009.1 GCA_016207985.1 Ignavibacteriales bacterium
ATTCTACTGACCTTCGTTCACCACGCAACGCAAGACGAAGTGGTTTTTGCAATAAAAGATGATATGTTTTCTTGAATTTGTTCACATCCCGGCGTAGATGTTTGAGAATGTCTTCACCCGAACTCGGAGGCATGATAAAAAATAAGATAAGCATATCCTGCGAAATGAAAGCAGAGGAGAAGATAATTTCGTCAGCCTGGTTACTTTTCGTAAGCGCACTTATGTGCTGAAACAATGAATCCGTTCGGAGTCTCTCTTTTAAGTATTTATGTAGCTCGTTTCCAATTTTGATAGTTATTGGTGCATTTGTCGAAGGAATCAGTTTATCTTTGTTACGTTCATATTCCAAGTGCCAACTGTCCAGCAATATCCCTGATACCCTTCTCGGTAGCAGCGGTATGAAACTCTCATTAATCATCACAAAGTATGCGGGGATAAGCAAACCATGATGATATGTATTGTCAAACTCTACCGCATTGAGTGTCTCTCTTTTTATGCTGCCAAGTTCAATTGTGTATCGCTTAATAAAATTTAGCTCCAATTTTTCAACAACAGAGTACTGCAATAGAAACGTGCAAGCATCTTTCCAAAATTCTTCACTTGGGACTTCGAGATATCCAGGCCTAACCTCAGGTAAATCTCGATTCGCTGGTTGTTTAGTAATTCCGGTAATAATATCATCTTGAAATTTGAGGGTAAGAAGTAATTCTCTAGAAGGTGATCGCCCAGTAACTTTAAGAAACTCGTTCTCCATCGAACAGACCGTTATCTGGAAGTTCGATAGGAAATCGTATGGTGTTTCCAGATCTGAACCATAGAAGATCTTATAGTTTTTTTCCATGTGATAAAACTTAATTTCGCCCCAATCGGGTTCTGGTACATAATCTTCAAGTTGGTAAAAGGTAGGCAAGTGAACCTTAATCTCTTCTAAAAAGTGTGAGAAGTCATCGTACGTCGCAATTCTGTTCGTCGTTGCAAATGTTGAGGGATCTTTACTAAGGTAAATCGCCAAAATGTACTGATGTTTAATCATGCTTGCTATATTCGGCAGCCACAAACTACTTACAAAAAGTGAGTAAGCAATGTCTCTAGTAGAGTATTCTTTCAGTACATCGGATATCGAGCCAACACCCTTCTCAAAGCTCTTTGAGTAGTAGATATATAGCTGTTTACTACGTGCCTCAAAATCTTTAAGAAATGAATTAGTTCCAGCTCGGTTAGAGCTTGGCTTTTTTAATTTCTTTTTTTTCTTCATACTAAAGCCATTGTACATCCATCATCTTGGTGGTTCAATCAAATTATTTATTTCACTTTCACCAAACAACTTCTCCACTCCATCAGATCCAAAAGTTATCTTATCACTATTTTGCATATTTTTATTCATTTTCCTCCCTAATATTTTCGATAATCTTATTAAGCCGGTAACTGTAATACCAAACCCAAATTAACATTAAGAAATCGACAGCCATCCACAACCAAAAATACCAAACGTTATTATAATCACTCCAGAGAACGATAATTGATGCAACCAAAACCAAGATTGAAAGTAGTGGTCCACCGATTTTTACAAATGTATCTCTATTCTTTCGTACAAATCTTTCCCAATTCTTCTCCTCGTCGCATGCTTCTGAAGATTTTCTACCAAGGAAACCGCCTACCCTACGAACACCGAAATCAAAACCTGTAATGTAAAGATCAAATGTAAATGCAATTATCGGTGTTATGAAAAGAAGAAACTGTGTATGTACATTACCAATTGAAAGACTGCCTATTCCAAGCAGTCCGATAACGAAAGTAAATTTTTGAGATACTAATTTTGCTCGCTGTATCTGTGTATTTTGTATCTCTGTCCGTAAATTATTAATAAAATCTTCGGTTTTTGTCATTGCTCGATTACCTTTTTTAATTCAGTTTCACATAGTAATTAACCGAACTTCAATCTTCCATAATTATTTATATTCTTTAGAAATGTAATCACCCTATGAAACGTTCTCGCCATAACGGTATGTAATATAATGCTTTCTTCCATAAACATCAACGCCCTATCTTATTTGTTATAAGATGAGGCGCTGAATTGTCTTAAGCAATTGAATCTACCAACATTTAGTGTCACGGTATGGGAGAGTGCCCGAGAACTAGTAAAGAGGGAACGTCATTCTGATCCCGCCGAAGGCGGGAGAAGAATCTGATTCGAATTGCTAAGAAAAGATGTTTCTCCCGCTGAAGCGGGATCAACATGACAGTCTTTTGTGGTTTTCGGATAGACTCATGGATCGTGACACCCATATAAAAATTACTAAAATCACTCCCCTTTATCCAACTTAGGTGCTTTACCGAGAACATCATCTATCGTGAGGTTCTTTATCTTACCGTACTTAAGATCGGCAACCGATTTCTCTATCGTTTTTCTATCTCCAACAATTATGACAGCGATATTTTCGGGATCGATATACTTCTTTGCTACGCGCTGAACATCGTCCTTCGTAACGGCGAGTATATTCCTTGTATAGTTGTTGAAGTAATCGTCCGGTAAACCGTAGCTTACAACTTCTGCAAGCTGATTTGCAATCTGTTGGACAGTTTGGAAATTTTCGGGGTATCTGAGAGCCAGATAATTTTTAGCGCGATTCAGCTCTTCATCCGACACAGCTTCGAGTATCCGATTCAGCTCCTTCATAAACTCGAACAGAGCACTATCCGTAATTGCAGTCTTAACGGCAGAACCGGCTAAGAAAGGACCGGGGGTCATGCGAAAATCGAAATTGGAGCTTGCACCGTAAGTGTAGCCGTGCTGCTCACGCAAATTCTGATTCAGGCGCGATGTAAATGATCCGCCTAATATCGTATTCATCACTCGAAGTGCATAGTAATCTTCCGTCAATCTCTCGACACCAACTCTACCGATACGGATTTCGGATTGAGGTGCCGCCGGTTTATCGATCAAATAAATTGTTCGTCCCTTGATCTGCTCGGCTTTAGGGTAAGTAACTTGCTCTACATCTCCACCTTCCCACTTTCCAAA
>JACQYX010000313.1 GCA_016207985.1 Ignavibacteriales bacterium
AAATAAATAATGAAACAATTAATCGATTCTTATAATAGGAAGCACACATATCTTCGCATCTCAGTTACCGATAGATGCAATCTCCGATGTAATTATTGTATGCCACACGGAGGCATTCAGCTAAAAAAAAGAAGTGAGATGCTTACATTCGATGAGATTGAGCAACTATCAAGATTATTCGCCTCGATGGGGATAAACAAAATCCGTTTAACTGGCGGCGAACCGCTCGTACGGAAGGATTTACCAGAGCTTGTTCAACGTCTTGCAAATATTCCCGGTATTCGAACATTAGGTATGACGACAAACGGAGTTCTGCTAAAATCGTTCGCTCACCAGTTGAAGCAAGCCAGACTAACAAATTTGAACATCAGCTTAGATACTTTGCGACCTTCGCGGTTTGAAATGATTTCTGGCAAGCAACATTTCAACGATGTTATCGATGGGATTTATGCTGCACTCGATGCCGGCATTCAACTGCTGAAATTGAATGTGGTAGTTATGGGAGGCATCAACGATGATGAGCTTCTCGACTTTGTTGAATTTGTTCAAGATAAACCAATCAATATTCGGTTCATTGAGTATATGCCTTTCAAGTTTAATCAATGGAATCATGCAAAATTTGTTTCATTTCGAAGGATGATGGAAACTATAAGTGAGAAGTATAAGTTGGAACCTGTACAATCAACTGATGAACATTATGTTGCAAAGGATTATTGGATTAGTGGATTGTTGGGCAAAATAAGTTTCATAACTTCGATTTCCGACCATTTTTGTGGAACATGCAATCGAATCAGATTAACTGCAGATGGTTCGATTAAGTCGTGCCTTTTCCACTCGGCTGAAATAAATTTGCGATCAGCGCTCAGAAATGGTACACCGGATGATGTTATATCAGAGATGATTCAATCTGCAATTACGGCAAAGCCATTCGGTCATCCAGCAGCAGAAGAACTTGCTCAGATAGAAAACAGAAGTATGATACAAATTGGCGGTTAAAATCAATTCAAAATGTAAAAGTAAAAAAATTTGTTATAAACATAAACTCCACGTACAAAGTACTAAGTACAAACAACAAATGACCCATGACAAATGACAAAAACCTATGATAGACATCTCAAACAAAATAAAAACATTACGTATTGCAAAGGCAGAAGCAATGCTCAAACTCAAACAAGAAACAATAGAATCAATTCATCAGAACAAAATCCCGAAAGGTAATCCACTCGAAGTTGCTAAGGTTGCCGCCACTCAAGCCGCAAAAAATACAAGCAGTATTATTCCTTATTGTCATCCATTACCAATTGACTATGTTGGAGTTGAGTTTGAATTTGGCGATGGAATAATTTCGGTTAGAACAACTGTTAAAGCAATTTACAAAACCGGTGTTGAAATGGAAGCACTTACTGCCGCATTGGTTGCGGTATTAACGCTTTACGACATTATGAAGATGTTCGATAACACAATGGAGATTGTTGGTGTCAAATTGTTAGAGAAAACCGGCGGTAAGTCAGATTTCAAAACAATATACGATAAACCACTCCGTGCTGCCGTGCTTGTTATGTCGGATTCGATTGCTGCCGGTACAAAATCAGATTTATCGGGACAGCTTATAGTTGAAGGTCTGAAAAAAGAAGGCATTGAGGTTTTAGATTATAAAATAATTCCAGATGATGTTAACCAAATTGTTCAAACACTAATCGAATATACTGACAAAGATAAATTAGATTTAGTAATGACAACAGGTGGTACTGGATTTAGTTCCAGAGATTGCACGCCTGAAGCAATGTTGAAAATTATCGAACGCGAAATACCTGGAATTCCTGAAGCAACGCGAGCTTATGGACAAGAACGCACACCATACTCAATGCTCTCACGAGCAAAAGCCGGCATTCGAGGAAGAACATTGATTGTAAATCTTCCTGGATCGAAGAAGGGAGTAACCGATTCTCTTAACGCATTGTTTCCGGGATTGCTTCATTCGTTTAAAATGATGTGGGGAGGAGGACACTAATAATGGTCAATGGTCAACGGTCACTTGACACTTGACAATTGACAATTAGAAATAGTTAAATTGCAATTTGTTTATAATGAATAATTCAAAAAGCAAAAGGAAAAAACGTTCAAACTCCGTTAGGAGCGAAACGTTTATAGAAATAAAAAGTAAGTGGAAAGCTCCATCGGAGCGACACAGCATGAGCTTAGAATGATAGATTTCCAAGAAGCATTAGAAAAAATATTGAAGCATATGCACCGTTTACCTACAACAACGGTCAAACTGGCAGAATCGCTTGGGTACGTTCTCGCAGAGACCATTAAAGCCCAAGAACCGATTCCGCGATTCGATTCATCGGCTGTTGATGGGTATGCAGTTAGATCCGAAGATTTACAAAATGTCTCTGACAAAACACCAAAGCTGTTGCAGATTATCGGAGAGGTGAAAGCTGGCGATACTGTAATTCCGATATTGCGAAAAGGTTACGCAATAAAAATATTCACGGGTGCTTGCGTTCCGCCAAACACAAACGCCATTGCGATGAAAGAGTATTCAAAAGAAAAAAATCATACGGTTTCAATATTGAGCAAGGTTGAAAAAGGTGAGAACATCCGGCAGCGAGGTGAAGAATTCAAACCGGGTGACCCCGTAATTGAGCAAGGAATAATAATAACTCCGCCTGTCATAGGCGTACTTGCATCGTTAGGTTACAAGAAAGTAAGAGTTCGTGTAAAACCCTGTATCGCATTGATAATTATCGGAAACGAGCTCCGTTCTCCCGGTACAAAATTAAGAATCGGTGAGATATATGATTCAAACTCTTATGCGATAATAGCGGCTCTACGCTCTATCGGAATTAATCCAATTTATATACGCCGCACGAAAGATGATAAGTGCTTAATCAAGTTGGCTCTAACAAAAGCTATAAAACTTTCTAATGTGATAATCTCTGTTGGTGGTGTCTCGGTTGGTGAGTATGATTTTGTGAAAGATGTTCTCACTTACCTCGATGTAAAGCAGGTCTTCTGGAAAGTTGCGATAAAACCTGGTAAGCCAAATTATTTTGGAGTCTTAGGTAAAAAATTATTCTTTGGTTTGCCTGGCAATCCTGTTGCAGCGCTTGTTTCGTTTCATCAACTCGTAAAGCCAGCAATTTTTAAATTGATGGGAAGTAATGTTAAAAATGGTATTCTCCCCATCGCAAAACTGTCAACTAATATAAAGAAGAAGTCAGGACGTTTAGAGTTTGTTCGTGGAATTCTCTCAACAAACCAAGCAGGAGAATTTGTCGTAACACCGACCAAAGGTCAAGATTCTCACATGCTTGGGGGTCTTGCAAATGCAAATTGCTTGATCTATTTTCCTAAGGTTGAAAATTTTATTAAAAAAGGTATGAGTGTGAAATCGGAATTATTGAATTGGGATATTTATTAGCAGAGAGCGGTGAGCAAAGTACAAAGAACTAAGTACTAACAACAAATGACAAATGACCTATGACAAATGACGGGACTAAAGTCGCCAAGATCGTAGCGCTTAACATTAGTAAGAAGAAAGGAATTCCGAAAACAAATTTTGATCAAGTTACGCTTATCAAAAATTTCGGTATCGACGGCGATATTCATACCGGCAACTGGCATCGACAGATTAGCTTGCTTGCCATCGAAAGCATCGAGAAAATGCGGAACAAAGGATTAAACGTCCGACCGGGTGCTTTTGCTGAAAACATAACGACAGAATTTATAAATTTAACTCAACTAAACCTTGGCAATAAGATAATTATTGGAGAATCGGTTTTGGAGGTAACACAGATCGGTAAAGAGTGTCACACTAAATGTGCAATTTATTATCAGGCAGGAGATTGCGTGATGCCGAGGGAAGGAATATTTGCAAGAGTTTTAAAAGGCGGTATTATAAAAGTTGGTGATGAGATGAAAATTGAATCATTGTCCCATTGAAACATTGACTCAATGAAACAATGGATAAATAAATCAATGGATCAATGGATTATTGGATTGATGGAGTTATGAAGTTAAGATCGGACATAACTGGTGTGATTCTTGCTGGAGGAAGAAGTTCTCGAATGGGACAAGATAAGGCGCTTCTGATGTACAAAGATAAACCATTCATTCAGCATATTACTGAAACACTTAAACAAGTATTCGAAAAAGTCATAATCATTTCTGATGATACCGAAGCATATAAATTTCTCAACATACCAATCTATGAAGACATCTATAAAAATTGTGGTCCGCTTAGTGGAATACATTCCACTTTTATAAATTCAACGACTGAAAACATTTTCATAACATCGTGCGATGTACCATTCATAAATTCTGTTGCGGTTCAATATATCCTCGATCATCATTCTCAAGGCGATGCAACGGTATTCTCGATTGATCAACATATTCAACCTTTGTTTGGCGTGTACAATCGATCATGTTTTATGAAGCTTGAAAATCATTTGGAACAAAAACAGTATTCTGTTTTACAATTCTTCAACAATATCCCTACGAATGTTATCCAATTAAAATCTTCGCTCGCAATTGACTTTTCAGAAAATTTAAAAAACGTAAACACTCCTGAAGATTACCGACGTTTGTTATAAAAATAAAATAATCATACTACGCCTTCCCAAAATATCTAATAAATAG
>JACQYX010000314.1 GCA_016207985.1 Ignavibacteriales bacterium
GTCCATACAAAGAGTTTCCAGTACTGATAACGTTCTTTCCCAATCACTCCCAGAAGAAGCATGGATTTATAAAGCGCCATGATTCGATTAAATTTGAAATCGAATTTGCTGATGTGCGGTGCTTGGTAATTTTTTAGAAACTCTTTCACCCGTCCGTAATATTGCTTTGGAGAATAGATGTGTTGGAGAATACTCTTGTACCCCTCGATAAGTGTATCATAATTCATTTTAGATTTGAAATTCATCGAGAAGTTCGTATTATCACCGCTGAATGATTGAACCAATCTTCCTTCCCGATACAATCGATTGTAAAGCTTCGTTCCTTTAGGAGCGTTCAATAATCCAACCATTGCCGTTGTGATACTGCTCTCTTTGATAAATGCCGATAACTTATCGAATATCGAAGCGGGATCGTTATCAAATCCAACAATGAATCCTCCTTGAACCTGTAATCCGGACATTTGTATCTTTTGAACGGAAGCGATCATATTGCGATTTTTATTGATAACTTTTCCACATTCGACCAGGCTTTCTTCATTAGGTGATTCGATCCCAATGAAAACCGTATCGAATCCCGCCCGAACCATCAGATACATGAGTTCTTCATCGTCGGCGAGATTAATCGACGCTTCTGTAAAAAATCTGAACGGGTAATTTCGTTTCTTCATCCATTCGATAATAACGGGAAGGATTTCTTTTTTTACCTTTGGCTTGTTACCGATAAAATTATCGTCGACGAAGAATAAACTTCCCCTCCATCCTAACTGATATAAGTTCTCCAGCTCTGATATAACTTGTTCTTTTTTCTTCGTTCGGGCTTTACGACCATAGAGTACTGTTATATCACAGAAGTCACAGTCGTATGGGCAGCCGCGTGAGTACTGGAGATTCATCGCTGCATAATGTTTGAAATTAATTAGTTGCCAGAGCGGAATGGGTGTAGATTCAATATCAGCCCACCCGTTTGTCGTGTAGACGTGTTTGGTGATACCGTTTTTTAAATCATTTAGAAATATCGGAAGTGTAATCTCCGCCTCATTACAAATGATATGATTTACATCGAGGAATTCTTCATAGTCGGTAGTAAAAAGTGGACCTCCGGCAACAATCTTCGATCCAAGTGCTTTGCACTGTTGAATGATTGATTCAACCGATGTCTTTTGGATCGACATGGCGCTAATAAAAACTAAGTCAGCCCATTTGATATCGTCATCTTTAAGGTTTGATACATTTAGATCGGTTAAGCGCTTCTCCCATTCCGTTGGAAGCATTGCGGCGACAGTTAGAAGTCCTAATGGTGGTAGACTCGCTTTTTTGGATATGAATTTCAGGGCGTGCTTGAAACTCCAGAACGTATCGGGATATCGGGGATAGACTAAAAGAACTTTCATCGCTTGGCTCTCTATTCACATAAACATATCGAATTGAATTATCTTAATTTACCGAAAATCTTCAGATGCTTAAAGATATCGATGTAACTACACTCAGTTAGATCGAGTCATAATTGCAAAGACAATTTAACTACTTAATTGGTAGGATGCAATTAATCGATGGCTTCACTGAACAACTCATCGTTGAGAAACACGACCGCTGTTAATAACGAGCAGACCGCTCCGAAATAAAACAGTGCTGAATCCCAATATAATTCCAGAGTAAACCCGCTATTAAGCTGGAGAAAAACGTAATAATACCTGTAGATGTGTAGAAGAGTCCGATTGCTGTCGCCCGCGTTTCTGATGGAACAAGATTTGAAATATACGCTTTGCTTATACCTTCGCTCATTGCCATGTACAATCCGTACATTGGAAATAATAGCCAGAGAATAAGTCCACTTCCTGCCATTCCAAAACCTGCATAGACAACTGCAAATAGGAGAAATGAAGCGATGAGAATTGGGTGTGACGCCAATGAGTACAATTCGTTTTGGTTTGAATATTTTATCGAGTTCGTGGGTAATCATAGAAAATTTTATATTTGTGCGAAATCATTTTTGTTGAGATGATGATAATCATTTTTTCAGAATGAATCATTCTAAAACATCCCAGTATAGTTTTGTAATTAACATTCGAATTTGTTAACTTTAGCATGTAAATTATAGGAATTAACCTCATAATGGAAGGATTCAAAATAGAATCCCCTGTTTGTTATTAAATTCGTACAGAAAATTAATTCAACAACAAATTGATAACACAAATAGAATCTATTAAAACATTTTTAAAAGGAGTTCATCATAATGGCAGATAAAAAAGCGGACCTGGCAGGACCAGGTATTAGTACTTATCCGGAAGTTGAAAAGATTCTCCCAAACGACTATCAATCGCTTCTGACACCGAAAGAAACACAGCTCGCTCTATTCCATCTGAAGAGATACATCGAAGATAACCTTAATCAACAATTGAACCTATTTACCATCGAAGTACCGTTGATCGTTTCGAAAGACAGCGGCGTTAACGATTACCTAGATCGTGACGGCTCACGAACGCCAATCGAGTTTCCATGTGGACTCGGACTTGAGAAACGAATTGAAACACAAGTCGTTCAAGCTGCAACAAAGTGGAAGAGAATGGCACTGAAGCAATTCGACTGCAAAGTCGGTGAAGGTATCAATACCGACATGCGTGCAGTGCGTAAAGATTATTTCCTGGATCACGACCACAGCGCGTACGTAGATCAGTGGGATTGGGAAAAAGTAATTACAGCGAACGACCGCAACTTGAATTACCTGAAAGATACTGTGCGAAAAATTTGGAAAGTTATCAAGGGCGCCGAAGTATTTATTCAGGATATGTTCCCGAAGTTAAAGAGTAATAAATTTCCAAACCTTCCAGAAGAATTGACATTCTTACATGCCGAAGAGATACTTGACATGTTCCCCGATCTGCCGCGTAAACAGCGAGAGACTCAGATTCTCCAAAAGTACCCGGCTGTTTTCATTATCGGTATCGGTTGGGTGTTACAAGATGGATATCCACATGAAATGCGTGCGGCAGATTACGACGATTGGGTAACTGAGACAAAATCGGATAAAGGTGTACCGATGCACGGACTTAACGGTGACATTCTTGTTTGGAATCCTATAACAAAACGTCGGCATGAACTCACATCGATGGGTATCCGAGTTACCAAAGAGACACTCAAGAAACAGCTTGAGATTTCCGGTCAGCTTGATTTTCTAAAACTCCCCTATCATCAGGCAATCTTGAACGATCAGATTCCTCTCAGTATTGGCGGCGGTATCGGTCAATCACGGACAACGATGTTGTTACTGAGGAAAGCTCACCTCGGTGAAGTCAGTGTTACCGTGTGGCCCAAGCAGCTTAAAGAGATTGGTGCAAAGAAAAATATTTTTGTGCTGGAATAAATACGAAGTGCGACTCACCTTCAAGGAAGAATCATCCCTGGAGGTGAGTCGCA
>JACQYX010000326.1 GCA_016207985.1 Ignavibacteriales bacterium
CCTAATCTTTTACAGTCATCAAGGATTTCAATCAAAGCATTAACATACCCTAACGCTCCGATCGGTGTTGAGCCGCCGATGGGAAGCCAGTACACGTTTTTACCTTGAGCTTTAAATTTCTCAGCCAGCCGTTCTCCTTGTCGCTCTAAATTATTCCAATCATCTAATTCAACGAAGTGAATGTTGGCACCAAAGAGATAACACAACAATAAATTACCCGTCGGCTTATCTCCGCCTGAGGCGGACTTGCCACCTAAAACAAGATGAACATCGAGTCCGCTTACTTTGCCAGCCGCCGATGCCATCCGACAAAAGTTCGATTGGATTGCACCAACTGCAATAAGTGTATTCGCCTTCTTACTTATCGCATCGGCAATCAGAAAGTCGAGCTTACGTGTTTTGTTTCCTCCGTAAGCGAAACCGGTGAGATCGTCCCGCTTACAATAAAAGTTGATACCGGTTTCATGCGAAATATTTTCAAGTTTGTGCAGCGGTGTAGGAAGAAGCGATAATTTTACTTTAGGAAATTTGTCCAATATTTCGTTTGTCATACTCATTTACTCCTTGCAAGACCTCCGATTTCTCTCCGAGATATAAACGGGTAAGAAATCGGAGGTCTATCTTGTTAGAATGGGAAATCCTGTTTACTATCGAATACTTTTTCTTGTTTCTGTATCTTGGGTTTTTGTGCTTGTAGGTGGACGCGGTTCGGAGCGACGTAAATTGCCTTCCTCGGTGTTGTGGGGCAGGCATGCTCGCAAGCGCCGCATCCAATACATATATCGTTGTTCTGCTCTGGTATCTTTAATTTCCCCTCGTAGGGAACCATGTAAACCGCTTTTGTGGGGCAATGCTCGGCGCAAGCCGCACAATCTTTTTTCTTCGCCACAACAACGCAATCATCTTTAACGAAAATTGATTTACCGATCTGAATTAATTTCTTTGTCTCAACATCGATAGGTAATATTGCGCCACTGGGACATATCTGGCTGCATACCGTGCATTCGTAATTGCAAAAACTTGCATCGTAATTCATTTTAGGCTGAAAGATACCGACCAATCCATAATCGAGAAATGAGGGATAGAGTACCTGCGTTGGGCAGGCACTCACGCATAGATGACAAGCTGTGCATAGATTTGAAAAATGCTGAATGCTTCTAGATCCCGGAGGAGAAATTGGACGTTTTTTATTCGCGTCATATCCACTTTTTACAGCAGCGCTGTCAATATCGGCAAGTGCCGGCACTGTCAATCCAATCGCGGGTGTCACCATCTCCTTAAAAAATTTTCTTCTTGCCGGATTAAAATCAGACGAATCTTTAACGGGTATTTTGATGCGTCCCGCTGAATATATTATTCCATCCGTCGGACAAGATTTAATGCAATTGAAGCATCCGACACAAGCGGCAAAATCGATCCGCTTGGTTTCGCTCTCGATACAGTTGGCTTTACAGACTTTCTCACACGCACCGCAATCGTTGCAGGCAATCTTGTTGATGACAATTTTAAATAACGCAAAGCGAGAAATCAATCCGAGTAATGCACCCGCCGGACAGAGCGAATTGCAAAAAAGTCTTCCATGATAATACGACATGTAAACTAGTAGACCTAAGAACAAGAACGCACCAATTAAAATATTCATGCTTATATACCGCAAAGGTACATTATAGAGGAAATAGTTTTGGTAGTGTCCTAATATTCCGGCTATTATGTTGTTAATTAATGTAGTTATCGGCTCGATGGTATTTGTTAATATCCTGCCGTAATTGCTGAATGGCTCGAAGAGATTTAAAAGCGTGAGACTCCCGCCAACGGTAAAAATTGTAATTGCAGCCAAAAGTGAGTAATGGAAAAAGAAGGGCGATTTTATATACTCGAATCTTTTCTTTCGGTCTACTTTCTTCTTGATGTGGATGATTATATCCTGAAATGTTCCGAGCGGGCAAAGTGTTGAGCAATATACTCGCCCGAACGCAATCGTTATAACGGTTACAACGATCAGTCCGATGGCAGTCGTTCCGCTGTATACGAGAATCTTTGTAAGCGAGGGGATGACCTGCAGAGAAACGAAGAAGTTACTCACCCATGATGGAATACCGTTCCGTGGATCGATAAACAGTATGCTGATCGGTATGAAGAATAAAAGAGAAACGATAACCCGGATTTTTTTCAGCTTTTCGAGCTTGAACCAGCTCACACAGTAATCCGCTTGATGTTCAGTTTTTCCAAATCCATTCTACCGACTTTCAGATCAGCCGCAATCTGGATGTGGCGGACATCCTCCGGCTTTATCCCGAAAAGTTTTGCAGCAGCAGCATCGATTGCAACCATATCGGTTGAAATCAATTGTGCTTTCATCGTAACGACATCTTCGGTCGAAACTCCGCGGGGTCCGTTAGATTTCATCACGTTGTACGCATCAACAATATTTAAATCCGGTTTGCGGTATGTGGCAAAATCGGCAATGCATTGATGCAAATCGTTGCCATGCCAATAGCGTCGATCCCAAACATTACCCATTAGATTTTTCATAGCAATTGTCAGTGACGTGCCGCTGTGATTTTTCAGGATCGGAACATTGATGAATACATCGGCACCGAGGATGACCTCGTGCTCTTTTGCTGAAGTTAGGGATTTTCCTTTAGGTATTTTAACATCGTGGTAATAACTTTCGCTGCCGCCGGGGGCAATTTTTCCGCCTGCATCTTTAACTGCTCGTTCAATCCCACTGTTTTTATAACATCGCTGCCATTCGTCGCATGTATGATCGACCACGATAATCTCTTTCGCGCCGGCATCGGAACAATGATTGATGATCCTCGAAATCAGTCTTGGATTCGTATTACCTGCACGCTCCGGTGAAACGTCCCAGCCGATATTTGGTTTAATAACTACCTTTTGACCTTTTTTTATGAACGCCTTCATCCCTCCGAGCTCTTGTATACCTTTGTCGAACATGGCATCCGGCTCACCGCCCTTAATGGCAACGAGGTCGTAACTCCCCGGCGTGAAAGCAATTAATTCACGAAACTGACCCGTAGAGAAGTACGATCCGACCGCAACCGATGCTCCTATACTCTTTTTAAAAAATGTTCTGCGATCCATCTTGGCTCCTGTTAGAATAAATTTATCGTAACTAATGTTTCTACAATCTAACGCTCTTGAGGTTGATTGTCAAGATTTTTTAATCTTGTATTCAGGAATCTTATATTATTTTGTAAAATAGATAAACTTTACGTTAGTTTTAATGTCTAAACGTCAAGGAAAAGTAAACACTGGTGCGGGTGTCGTGCAGTAAAATAATAGGGTACAGAAACGGTGTACATCCGCACCATTATTGTAAATTTATATTGAGTGAGCATGTCGTTTAACTATAGTGAATAATCAACCAATGAACTTTGTCGCTGAATTATGCAAGGATTAAAATCTGTCGCTATTTTGTTTCTGGCCATGATAACAGTCTTAACAGGTTGTAATGAAAAAGTTATACAAAGTGTGTATGTTCACTCGCCGCTTAGGATTGATGCGGAGTTGAATGAATGGGACGCACGATATTTCACGAGCCTCATTGAGAAAAAGATTGCCATTAGCACGATGAACGATTCAATTAATCTCTATCTTGCTGTCCGCTGTGTCGATCCGGAATTGATACGAGTAATCGAGCAAAGTGGGATTACCATCTGGCTCGATCCAGACGACAATCAAAGCAAGGATTTTGAGTTCCACTATCCCGCTTCTCGTTACAGCGTTGTGAATCAGACTCGTGGTGGATTTTGGCAAGCGATGACCGACAGTCAAAAGCAGCGGGCATCCAAAAAACTTATGAATATGGGCAGCGGAATTTTGGTAATCGACAAACGCGAAATAAATTCTCATGTTTTCAGCCCCGATAGTAACAGAAGCTTTCTTGCGGCAACGACTGAATCGAATGGGATTTTACTCTTCGAGATTCGAATCCCTCTTCATATCGAGAATATTTTTCCAAAGTTCATCTCATTATCCGAGAAAGATAGAATTTCACTGGGATTCGGTTTTTCAAG